>NZ_JAQREO010000029.1:0-2550 GCF_028599385.1 Pseudoalteromonas sp. CST2 | reverse complement strand
CTGGTATGTTTTCACTACCTTCCAGAAGTGATGTTTATGCTTGGTTAAGCCATGCTGAAAAAACCTGTAGAACTCGTTCGGGCACTGCTTTATCTAAAGGAACGACCGTATACATGAACAAGACATCTTCGCGTTGGAATGTTGTTATGTATTCAAAGGGTCAAGAATTGGAAAAGCACAAGTTACCCAGAGAACTTGAAGGTAGCAGTTTAGAGTCTTATGCTGATAATAAGCTTCGTGTAGAATTAAGATTAAGAGGTAAAGAGCTTTCTAAGATTGGCCTTAATGTAGGAACCAACTGGTTGCAGCTCGATACTTGGCCTCTTTTCAAAGATTATGTAGGAAGAGTTGAGATGACCGAGCAAGATATCCGTAGTGATAAGCTTTTTGAAATCCCTAAGCATGCAAGAATGACTTATGAACTTTGGTCTCTTGGTAGAGATGTTCGTCAATTCATAGGTAAGACTAAGTACTATAAGGATAGAAAAGCTTTGATGGAATTTGGTATTGATATTTCAGTACCAAAACCTGTAACGGATCAGAATATCAACGTTGTTCCACTTAAAAAAGTTCTTGAGCTTAAACCAGCCGGTATACCCGAATGGGCTTACGGTACTAATCTGGTTTTTGAGCCTAGGATGATTTGCGGATAGGCCATGCACCAACACGATACCCAACTTAACCAAAAAGCTAAGTCTGTTATTAGAAAATGTGCTAACAAAACTAATGTTACACCTAAAAAATTTAAAGATAAGTTTATTCAAGGCAATGATATAGATAGTACATTACTCTTTTGGAAGGTTCTTTATAGCCGCTTCCCTGAGATGGTTGATTTTAATCAAGTAGACTATTGCCATTGCTGTAGTAAGTTTTCTTTTTATAGAGACCCGAACATAAATATTGATTGGCAGTACTTAATGTGATCTTATATGTATTAGTTAATTTTAAATTGATTTTTGTTACATAATTCAAGATGTTAATTGCTGGAGATGCCAATGAATAATTTAAATATTTTACATTCCTTAAACCATGAAACTATTTTAAAGCTTTCTGATTTAGCTTTTTCTCAAGGCTTATCTCTTAGAGAACTGGTTACTAAAATAGTTAATGGTTAGTTTTAATAGCCAAGTTAACCTTAGCACTTTTGTTAAGGTTAACTTTATGCGTTTACGCATGTAGGCCACACATCAAACTCATTTCGAAGACCTTTGTTTGATGGCCGCAAACAAGCGAAGCGCTACCCATCTAAACTTTTAAACAAATCCCCGCGCAGCATGCGCCCCTGATAAAAATCTTTTAATTCTAATTTTAAATTAATATTCACGATAATAGTCATTATTGTGACTTACCTTTAATTACTGATAATTCCACTTATCTTTACTTATCCAGCACTGGTGAATTAATTCGACTAAGAGTTAAATTGTTTTTTATGGGGAGGGACCCGCTTGCGGGAGGGTCCTCATAAAAATAAGAGTTAACTCTGGTGGGTCTTAGTAATACCCACCTTTTGTCCGCGATACGAACTAATTTACGGTTTAACTCTTATTTTATCTCGTTTCTGTGTCTGGACTTTTGTCCGCGTTTTGATTGACAGGTCTTCTTTAATTCCATAGTATTTAAAAAAATTATTACTGGTGTGTATAGATGGACATTAAAAAAGATAAAAAAGTAAGGGCTGCTTTTACCCTTGATAAAGAGGTTGTTGAGGCTTTGGATGATTTCTCTCTTTCAACTGGGCAATCTAAGTCTGCCTTTGTTAATGATTGCCTTAAACAATCTATCGATCATCTTAAAAAGCTTTCTGAGATAATTAATTATGCTAAAGCTAATCCTGGCGTTGACCTGGCTGTTATCCAATCACGCATTAATGATGAATTATTAAAAGCCAAAGATTCTCTAGACGGTCTCTCTAAGGAATAGCTACATGTCTGATATTAGTGATATTGCAATTGAAAGGGCTCTTTTTGGTCTAGTTAAGTCTAAGACTCAATCAGCTCCAAACCCTGAGTTTGTTAAAAATGAAGAGACTTATAATCCAACACTTCAAATAGACTGGATAACAGCTAAAGTTCCTTTCTTTGTTTCTGGCAAGCTTAATGGGGGCAATATCATTAACACCACTCCTGATGGTGAAATTGAATACACTATAGATAAAAGATTACCTGTGACAGGCAGTTATGATTCTCGTTTATCAGTAAGAACTGCTGAGCTTATGTTTGGTACCAATGATACTTTCCTTATTGAAATCTCTGGCAATCCAGTTAAGTGGTTTCAAGGTCACAATATCTTTGGTTCTGATGATTTGCCCAATTTGATATATGAAACAGTTATCAAGCTGTCTCGTTTATTGGGTATGCCCCAACCTCAATCTTATTTAGATGGCATTAAAAGAGGTTGTTTTACACTTTCGAGAGTAGATATTACTGGTATGTTTTCACTACCTTCCAGAAGTGATGTTTATGCTTGGTTAAGCCATGCTGAAAAAACCTGTAGAACTCGTTCGGGCACTGCTTTATCTAAAGGAACGACCGTATACATGAACAAGACATC
>NZ_JAQREO010000028.1:0-14363 GCF_028599385.1 Pseudoalteromonas sp. CST2 | reverse complement strand
TTCTTTAATGTGTTATTTACAGACTACTATCTTAGGTTTATCTTGAATTACATGAAGCTATCATAGGTGAAAAATGAAGAATTATATTTCTATTTTTACTGACCTTCACTGCAACCGTTTATAGCGATACCATTCATTACATCGACGCATCCTCACTCAGGCACACCCCAATAATAAGTACTTTATTGAGGTTCTGACAAAAGCCCTAAAAACATCAGAACCCGAGTTTGGAAAATTTAAGCTAAGCCCATTAGATACCCTGATTAGCCAAGAACGGCAACTGAGGGAACTGAACAAAGGCAATACTGATGTTTTTTGGATGAGGAGCACCCCAATACATGAAAAAGTAGCTTTGCCGATCAAGATCCCACTAATTAAGGGTGCCTAAGGGCTAAGAGTGCTTGTAATAAATAAGTTGGATAAATCGGTGTTTTCCATGCTCAACTCGCAGGAGGAATTAGCTGGTAAAATAGCAGTTTTAGGTAAAGACTGGCCTGATGCAGCAATATTACGCGCGAATAAACTTTCAATCAACACAGAGGCACCTGAATATTCTCTTTACAATGTCATAGCAAAAGAGCGATGTTTTACTTTCCAAAGAGCTATTACAGAAGCTTGGTCTGAACTCCACAGCCTAGAAACCCCTCGATTAACTATAGACACTCACCACTTGCTCCAATACCCCTCAGCTGTCTACTTTTTCGTTGCTAAAGATAATTAAAAGCTTGCCGAACGAATTGAAGTAGGACTTAATAAAATAAGAAGGTCAGCTTGACGCACTTTTTTACGAATATCCGCTTCATCAACTCTCGTTAGCAGCTAGTAATATAAACAATGCCAAAATTTATCAACTTAATAACCCGCTTTTTGTTAACTCCGATGAAAAAACGGCCCTAAAAAAAGCACAAAAAGTGGTATTAAGGCACCTTAAAGGGTCAAGTTGTACCAGCTCATATCTGATCTTACAGTTTAAGTGAATACGTTTAGACTTCATCAGGCAGACTGCTATGAGCGAATTGCAGACGGTCGAATTAGTTGCCTTCTCCTAGCTTGCAAGGTAGCCTGTAAAGCATTCATAAAAACATGGACGCTCTATGAAAGCTTTCTTTTTCATTTTTCTATTTGTCTTTTCTATTAGCTGTCTCGCTGTTGTAAAAAGGCATGATATTCCCCCTGAGAATTATGTGTCGAAAGAAGCTCCTAACTTCTTAGTGGATATGCCTCATGAAGGGCATGGCGCTTTAATTAACCCAAGGTGGGTTGTAACTGTCGCGCATACCATTTTTTATAATTATATTGGTAAAAGTTTAAGGATTGGATCAAATACATATCAAATTGAAAAAGTGTACATACATCCTGAATTTGAAAAACCTAGCGAAAGTTTGTTGAAAGGAAATTTAGCGCCTTTAATGAGTTTTTTTAAAGCAAGAAGTGATATTGCATTAATCAAATTAACTTCGCCTGTGAGCGATGTATTACCGATTACTCTTTACACAAACACAAAAGAACAAGGAAAAACAGTTACAGTTTTTGGTAGAGGTGCCACAGGTAATGGGCTTATTGGCGAAGAGTCTGAGACTAAATCTTTGAAACAGCTGAATCACTTCCAAAATATTATCGAAAATGCAGAAACTAATTGGCTGACATTCAGGTTTGATAAGGCACCTAATGGATTACCTCTAGAGGGAATGCACGCTTCAGGTGATAGTGGTGGAGCCTCTGTCATTTATCAGGGTGGTATACCCTTTCTTGTAGGGCTTTCAAGTTGGCAATTAGCGCATGGCGATATTTCTGATTTTAAGGGTGGGTTATATGGTACAACTGCATATCAAGTGAGAATTTCCAATTATAGTAAGTGGATTAAGGATGTATTAGCTAGCGAACCAAAAACTGTCAATTAGCGTCTGTTTTGGGACTGTAATGAAGTTCGACCTAGAGCGAGAAGCGGACGGTCGTTTAAGCTCGTTCTTGGACAATTTTGAGTTACATAGGTTGTTAAATTAACTCAGTTAGAATTGGGTGATGTATTGAATAAGCGGCTCGCCACGGCGGACTTTCTGGCAGTGTGGATGATGTGCAACGCAAGCAAACTCTGTTGGTTATGACGGGTTTCATAGGGTAAGCTAGTACATAACCTACTGACTGAGAAATATTTATGGACACAATAAAGAGCAAAGCTAGAAGGCAACCTCCATACAAATCCATTTGGTTTTGGGTGTTGCCATTTTTCACTCTAATTGTAGTGTTAACATTGGTCTCTATGGCTCAAAATGTCTCTGGCTTCTCTGAGGGGCTAAAACATACATTAGAAACCTATCGGATACCGCTGGCTTCTGTTGTTTTTTGTGTTACGACATTAATTCAATGGTTGATAGCTCACAACTCAAATAAGCCATCCGAATTAGAGGAGCAGCAAGTAATAAATAGACACCTTAGAGATGAGTATGATGTTAGTGAGCGTCTTTTAATTAAGCAGTTTGGTAAATTATCCTCTGACCGTGCATTTACTTTTATTTCAACAGATGACTTGCCAGCAATTCACTCAAAGGTGTATGCGGAAGACCGTCTAATTAAACGTGGTAAACTAAGTGTCTGTGATGAAGCGATACGAGCCATTGACTACTACTTTCGGAATACCGAAAGGCTACTAGAAGAAGCTCTAAACCTATTGCAAAACGAAGAAGCCAAAGAAACGCCGAACAGGCACATCAAAGAAAGTCTGATCATCCAGCTAATTCAGTATTTAAATCAATGTGCACTAACACTGCATTATGAAATTGGGATGAGGGTGATTAATTTGGATAGCTCAGATATAAATACCTACCGAGATGCTTTTTTCGAAACACTCCATCTAACAAACTTCTTAGGTGGAGAGTTATCCCCCATAGTGAATCAAGTGGTTGAAACCCCATCAACTGAAAAATCCAACTCACAAGAGGATATACTGAACATGTTTGTTGCTGCCCATGAAATAGCGGAGAGTTTAGTGACCAGTAGTGAAGGGGCTACATTTGGTGGCCTGTATAGAAGCATCCAGCTAAGGTCGATCATCAAACAAGCGCAGGGTTCTCCTTTATACCTATTAGCTTGTCAGGTTATTCAAGATATTGTTCTTGAACCACTACTAGGCGAAAGCGATAAAATAGGCGCTGTGGAGGTTGATGACAACTATCCAAAATATGACATATACAACCAAGCTGGAGAGAAGAAGCTAACTCTCGGTTACAAAGAGGTAGATGAGAACACTCTTACCCTCATCCTGAGCGGTGAAGGTGAGAACATAAAAACAACTGTAAGGTTTGTCGATTCGGAAAAGAAAAGGTTCGAAGTAGATAGGGACATGGGGGGGCGCTTTACCCTTGAGTGTAAAAAAGCTATTAACCGGCACTTAGTTATTGAATAGCTATCAACTTGACGGACTGCAGTGGATGAGTAAGTTTGACCATATAGCTAGAGTTTTTGTCATAAGGTAAAGTAAGTCAAATACTAAACTGAATGCTGTGTAGAAAAACTAACGTAAAACACAATGGGGTAGAAAAGAGTTGGACTGCCGAGCTTTCATTAGATACCAACTTATAATCTTAAAGTACAAAACGGAAGTAAACTTCCGGTTTCTAACCCAATATTGCTATATTTCGGAAGCAAACTTCCGTTTATAGGAATTCAAAGGCAGTTATCGGAAATATACTTCTGTTTTTGAAAGCCTTAACTTAGATAGATATATGAGCCACTTTTCGGGGGTCTTATTTGAGCGAAAAGCAGACATTGACCGTTAATCGTTTCAACGACGGCAATTAGCCATACGTTGCATGTTTGCTCCCTTACTGGTTTTACGATATCCAAAACCGACATAACGACCATTAAGCAAATACCAAAGTAAAATAGGTATGTGCTCCAACCATATAGCCAAAGAGGATAAAGCGTTAATAGAACTGATACAGGCCCTAGAATGCTGAAGACAGCTCTGGTATGGTTTTTATTTTTGTGCCAGTTGTATAAGTTTACCAATAGTTCCAAAGATGCAAAAATAGGTAAAAGCGTATTTACAGCTATTCCTTCGAAGTGAGAGAAGAAGCCTAGTCCTAATGCCGATGCAAGTGACCTTAATGCAGGGAGGCAGGCCGTGCCGCTAGCCAAACGCCACTAGAGCCTACTCTGTCTAATATTTTATTTATCATTTGAAAGTCTATTGGTTGATATTACCATCATTCTAAACTCCGTATACAAGTACGGAGTCAATCATTTTAATGAGTCAATTATGGGGCAATGTGTTGGATCTTCGTTTTGCATACAGGTATTTGTCATACCCACAATTACTTTCTCTAAACGTTGAAGGTCATTAATTTTGTCTCGAATGATTGCTAACTTTTGTCGGTTTAATAGCTCAACTTGAGCGCAGTTGCTGTCCATAGACATTAGCGATTTTATTTCTCTTAACGTAAAGCCGAGCGCTTTGGCTTTTGTGATAAACCTAAGTTGTCCTGCTATTGATTCGTCATGTTGTCTATAACCAGATATTGGTTTCTCAGGTGGTGTAATCAGTCCTTCTCGTTAATAAAAACGAATGGTTTCTACATTTAAATTTAATGATTGTGCTAATTTGCCAATGGTTTTCATTATTGCCTTTGTGAATACTACTAATCTAAAGTTATATTTAGTTCAACTATCTAATGACTTGATAATGCCACAGACTTCAATTGTACCGTCAGACCCGCAAGAGCTTGCCATTAGTTTTAACTCTTTTTTGAGTGCATTCAATTCCTTCATTCGTTGATTAACTAAAGTTAGTTGCCGATCAATTAATGCATTTACACTAGAGCAACTCTCCTCTGGCTTGTTTTTTAATTCAATGAGTCGCTTAATATCATTAAGCGGAATATCTAAACTTCGACAATGCTTTACGAACTCTAGCTCTTTAAGTGCCTTATTAGAATACAACCTGAAATTCCCTTCAGTGCGATCAGGATCTGACAGCAAGCCCTCCTTTTCATAATATCGGATGGTTTGTACTGAACACCCCGATGTTTTCGATAACTCACCAATTTTCATAAAATTTCCAATTAAACTTGACCCTATAGTCACTATAGGGTTTATAGTTAGAGCATACAAGTTAATCGGAGATGAAAATGAGCGATTGTGGGTGTGAAGTTGAGCTAAAAGATAACCAGCAAAAAACGGTGCTTTATTGGCTTCTGGCTATCAATGTCTCGATGTTTGTTTTTGAAATTGGCTTTGGTTGGTTATCAGAATCAACGGCTTTAATTGCAGATTCGTTAGACATGCTAGCGGATGCAATCGTCTATGCAATTGCACTATACGCGGTGGGAAAGTCAATCCAACATAAGGCTAATGCTGCTTTAGTGAGTGGCTATTTCCAACTGGGGTTAGGCGTGCTAATTCTAATGGATATTGCTAGAAGGCTGTATGGTGAAAGTGAGCCTCACTCTTGGTTTATGATTGGCGTAGGCATGGTTGCTTTAGTTGCAAATGTGATTTGTCTCATCCTTATTCGAAAGCACAACAACGATGAAGTACATATGAGAGCTAGCTGGATATTTTCAGCGAATGATGTAATTGCAAATCTTGGTGTCGTTATCGCAGGCATACTCGTTATGGTGCTGAAACAGCGTTGGCCAGATATCGTCATTGGTAGCATCATTTCAATGTTAATTCTTCGAGGCGCTTACCGAATACTAAGCGATGCTAAACAAGAATTAGCTGTCGATGAAAAAACTTGTTAAACACAAATTAAGATCAACAATCAACCTGTTGTTGTTCAAAGTATGGAGACATCAATGAATACCAAATATCTAGAAAAAACCAAGATAGTGAATTTTGAACACTCTACAATTCAATCATTAATTTCTGAGCGTAATTGGCAAGAACTTGATGACTTCAACAAAATTGGTGCAGCCTACCAATTTGTTAAAGATGAAATATTATTTGGTTACAATAAGAGTGATGATATTTCAGCAAGCAGTGTTTTAGCCGATGGTTACGGACAATGCAATACCAAGGGTAACCTGCTGATGGCTTTGTTACGAGGATTAGGTATTCAATGTCGTTTTCACGGCTTTACTATTGAGCAGCAATTACAAAAAGGAGCTATTCCAACTTATGTATTTTGGTTAGCACCTAAATATATCATTCATAGTTGGATTGAAGTTTATTTCAAGGATCGTTGGATAAACTTAGAAGGCTTTATATTAGATGAACAATATTTAAGTTCACTACAGCACAAATTTAGTCAAATAAAAAACGAATTTTGTGGTTATGGTGTTGCAACAAAGTGTTTCGCTTCGCCAGATACAGATTGGCGTGGTCAAGATACCTATATACAAAAAGAAGGTATTCATGATGATTTTGGTGTTTATAATTCCCCTGATGAGTTTTATCTCGAAAAAGGAACTAACTTATCAGGAATCAAACGTTGGATGTATCAACGAGTGATCCGTCACCTTATCAATTTTAACGTAGTCAATGTAAGAAATTTAAAAGTTCCTGAGGTGGAAAATGCACAATCATAGCCACAGCCATTCGCATGGAAAAGACGACCGTATTGGTTGGACATTTTTCCTTAATGTTTCATTTACTATTATCGAATTTATTGGTGGTTGGCTAACTAACAGTACCGCTATTATGGCTGATGCTGTACATGATCTGGGTGACAGTTTATCTATAGGATTCGCTTGGATACTGAGTCGTTTCTCGGATAAAGAAGCATCCGATAGATTTAGCTATGGTTATCGTCGTCTTACCCTGTTTGGCGCATTTATTAACAGTATTGTATTAGTTATTGGTTCTATCTGGGTGCTATTTGAAGCAATACCAAGATTATCTAATCCTGAAATGCCAATGGCTGAAGGAATGTTGGGTCTAGCACTACTTGGGGTTGCTGTTAATGGGTATGCAGTATTTAAACTAAAAGCGGGTAAAACGCTGAACGAAAAAGTGCTTACGTGGCATTTGCTTGAAGACGTACTTGGATGGGTTGCAGTCCTAATTGTTTCTATCGTGCTGCTTTTTGTAGATCTACCCATATTAGATCCTTTACTTTCTATAGGCTTTACACTGTTTATATTGTTTAACGTTTTGAAAAACCTGAAAACAACATTGGCATTATTTCTTCAAGCTACACCTGATGAAAAAGTGCAGAATAATATTGAAAAAGCGATAAAGGCTATACCTGAAATTAATGGGATTCATCATATGCACTTTTGGTCATTAGACGGGGAAAGTCACGTATTAACTGCTCACCTAGAGTTAGCCCATAACTTTGAGGTTGATAAATTAATTAGGCTAAAACAACAAGTGGCTAAGGAACTTTCTTCTTATAATTTATCTCATACAACCATTGAGTTTGAGTTTCCTCAAGAAACTTGCCGTGACGAGCATGAAAAACATGCTCATGACTAGTTTAGAAACCCTTTTTTTGATATGATAATTTTTCATATTTATGTAGGTGTTTATTTTGAAATTCAATGTTGCGTTAAAAATACTATTAGTCGTTTCGATTGTTTTGCAATCGTTAACTGCTGTTGTATCCGCAACACCTGAGAATCACCAGATAGATATAGAGCACCTTCAAACTCAACATGATCATGCAGATGATCGAAATGTTTTAAATGATAATACAGATGATGAACAGCACGATGTAAAGGATTGTCATCACTGCGGACATTGCAGTGGCAGCCATTTATCTTGGATTTTAGTCAGTAATTCAAATGTCGATGGTAAGCTAAATATTATCAATAAAACTCCTTATCAAATTGATCAAACAAGTACCTTTCTTGAAGCGATACTTCGTCCGCCTATTTCTTAATTAGATTAATTTTTAATGACCTATTTATCCTTTAATAATGGATAAAGGTTTCGTGTTTATTAATTTTAAAATTAAGAATTTTTATGTATATATATTTAAAAAATGCAGGTTTAGTCCTGTCTTTATGTATGGCTGTGAGTTTTTCAGTTGCCACTTATGCCAAACAGAAAAGTATTTCATGGCTAGATAGTCAAATAAATAAAGATCCCGAAGTTGTTGCGGCTAAAGAGTTACTTAATGCAAGTAATCATAGAGCCAAGAGCTTAACTAAAGCCGTATATAACCCAGAGCTTGAAGCAAGCTATGAAAAAGAGGGTGATTTTGATAATTATTCTATTGGCATCAGTCAAACGATTGATTTTTGGGATAAGCAATCAGCAAATAAAAGCATTGGTGAAATTGGTGTTTATGCAAACCAGCAACAATTGTTATCTCTACTCGATTCTAAAAAGGCTAACGCTTTAACTGCAATAGTTAATTGGCAAGCAGCAAAAAAGGTGGCTCAGTTACTTTCAGTAAGAGAAAATCAATTACAAACGCTCGTTGGAATTGTTGAAGATAAGCGAAAAGCAGGACTTCTAGAGCCACTTGACGCTGAACTGGTTTATTTAAACTTGTCCCAAGTTTTCAGTGAAATATCTGAGTCGCAAATTGCTTTGAAAAATGCAGAGGTAAATGTTCAGGAGTTATTGCCTGATTGGACGCCTAATACTACCAATTTGTTTTCATTTACTTTTGGAGCAACAAACTATTCATTTAACTCTCAGTGGGTTGAGGAACATCCAAAAGTTAAACTCGCTAGAGCGCAATGGAAGATAAAACAATCTAAAGCTCAACTAACCACTATGGAATCTAAAGCCAATCCAACCATTGGAGTTAACGCAGGGAAAAGTGGAGATGAAGACTTGATTGGCGTGACTTTCTCAATTCCTTTAAATATCAGAAATAACTATTCAGATACTGTTAAAGCCGCTTATTCAGAAGCAATTGCAGCAGAGGCTAACTTTCGGTCGGTTTATCGAAAGCAGTCATTTGAAGCAAAAGCTAATTATGAATCGCTTATTGTCAGTAAAAAATATTATGAGCAATGGCAAAAACTGACAAAAGGCAGATTAGATAGCAGCGAAAACTTATTAAATAAGCGCTGGGAAGCTGGTGATATTAATACTTCTGACTACTTACTTGCATTAAATCAACGTGCGGAAGGGCTTCATGCAGGAATACGTTTGGAAAATCAATTCAAGCTTGCAGAAATATCCTTCATTTTAAGTATGGGTCAGTTATCCAAATTTGAGATTTGAGCGCTTTGTTTTTTCAGTAGCGAAAAACGAAATCTTAAATTTATTAAAAATATAGGTTACAAAAATGAATACAGTAATTAGTAAAAAATTTTTAGCCGTAGTAATTAGCAGCCTGTTAGTTGGGTTTACTACAAATCATGATGCTTTTGCACAGTCGTCAGATGGAACTGGTTCTGTCACAAACGTTTCGAAACAAGAAGAAAAAGAACATCAAGATGAGCATGAACACGAAAAGGGACATGAAGAAGATAAAGGTGACCATGACGAGCACGGCCATGAAGGTGGTAATAAAGAGGGAGAAGAAGAACATGAAGAAGGTATCACTATTGATCCAAAGAAGATGTCGCTTGCTAAAATTAAAGTGGAAAGTGTTAAGCCTGAATATCAATTTAGCTCCGTATATGCACCTGGCGAAATAAAAGCTAATGGCTATAAAAGTTATGTGGTATCACCACGTACAGAGTCAGTCATTATCAGTCGCCATGCAGCGCTTGGCGAGTATGTAGAAATAGGTCAGAAGTTAGTTACATTATTTAGTGAAGCAATGGCACAAGCACAAGCTGACTATTTAATCGCTTCAACCGAATGGCAACGTGTAAAAAAGCTGGGTAATAAGACGGTGAGTGAAAGTCGATTATTACAAGCTGAAACAACATACAATGCGAGCTATGGCAAGCTCATTGCTTTAGGGTTAACTGAAAAAGCAATAAATGGTATTTCTAACAAAGACATTAAAGCATTTGGACAATATGCATTAACGGCGCACCGTGAAGGTGTCGTGCTTCAAGACGACTTTATCCAAGGGCAACGTGTTGATGCTGGGGATGCAGTCATGTTGTTAGCTGATGAAAAACAACTATGGGTTGAAGCAAAAGTTTCTCCAAATAAAAAGCTAAATTTATCAATTGATTCTCCTGCGGTACTTAAATTAGAAGGCCAGAGTTACAATGCCAAAGTTATCCAAGAAGCCCATACAATTGATCCCGTAACTCGTACAAGAATTATTAGATTGGGGGTACAGAATGCTGATGATAACCTTCATTCAGGTATGTTTGTAAAAGTTTACTTTCAGTTTGCCACAAAGCAGAAAGTGATGGCTGTGCCAGAAGAAGCATTGATCCGCAGCGCAGATGGTGATTGGACCGTATTTGTCGAAGACCACCCTGGAGAATTTAAAGCTGTAGAAGTAGAACTAGGCCGAGCCTTAGGTGATTTTAGGGAAATCATTGGCCTTGATAGTGGGACGCGAATTGTAACCAAAGGCGCATTTTTTGTTGCTTCTGAAATCGCTAAAGGCGGATTTGATCCGCATAACCACTAAGGAGCAAGACTATGTTTAATAAAATAATAGATTGGTCTGTTAATAATAGACTCCTGATTTTGATTGCGCTGTTTGCCACAATTGTCGGCGCAATTATGGTTATACCAAAACTAAATTTAGATGCCTTTCCTGATGTTACTAATGTTCAAGTTGCTGTAAATACTGAAGCGCCAGGACTAGCTGCTGAAGAAGTTGAACAACTCATTACGTACCCCATTGAAGCGGTCATGTATGCCTTACCTGATGTAGAACAAGTGCGCTCAATTTCTAAAACAGGCTTGTCTGGCGTCACGGTTGTTTTCAAAGAAGGCACCGACATTTACTTTGCAAGACAACTTGTATTTGAGCGTCTTCAAGCCGCAAAAGAACTGATACCAGAAGGTGTCGGCACACCCGAAATGGGGCCAAACACCTCAGGGCTAGGCCAAGTATTTCAGTACCTTCTTATTTCAGATAAAGATGCAGGCTATGATGCTATGGCACTCAGGAGTCTCAATGATTGGGTAGTAAAATTACTCGTTATGCCTGTCGATGGTGTTACTGATGTACTCTCCTTTGGAGGTATTGTTAGGCAGTACCAAGTAAATGTAGATCCATCTAAGCTTCTTTCTTATAACCTAACGCAAGAAGACGTTGTTGGTGCCCTAGATAACAACAATGCCAATGTTGGCGGATGGTATATGAACCGTGGGCAAGAGCAGCTTGTTATTAGAGGTGCAGGTTGGTTTGAAAGTGGTGACGCTGGTATTAGTAATATCAAACAAGTTCCCGTCAAAACAGTTGATGGGACAGTTGTGACGGTTTCGGATATTGCTAAAGTTGAAATGGGCAGTGAAATTCGTCAAGGTGCTGTCACAATGACGCGCAAAACCGAAGACGGTAAAGTCGAAAATTTAGGTGAAGTTGTCTCTGGCATTGTCTTAAAACGCATGGGGTCTAATACTAAAGCCACCATTGATGGTATCAATGCAAGAATCCCATTGATTAATCAAGCATTGCCTAAAGGTGTTCGCTTTGAACCATTTTATGATCAGGCTGATTTGATTGAAAAAGCCGTTGATACAGTAGTTGATGCACTATTACTAGCATTTATTTTCATCTGTATTGTATTAGCACTATTTTTAATGAATATACGTGCAACCTTCCTTGTCCTAATATCTATTCCAATTTCAATTGGTATCGCGTTAATGATCATGGCTTGGTGGGGCATTTCTGCAAACCTTATGTCATTGGGTGGCATTGCCGTAGCCATTGGTATGCTAGTTGATGGTTCAGTCGTGATGGTTGAAAACATGTTTAAGCATTTAAATAGACCAGACTCTACCCATTTAAAAACTGTAAAAGAAAGAGTGCCTAGTGCTGATACTGATCCACATGATGTAGAACAAGATGAGCATGGTATTAAGTTACGTCTTCAAAATGCGGGTAAAGAAGTGGCTCGTCCCGTATTTTTTGCAGCTTCTATTATTTTAGTCGTATTTACGCCTTTATTTAGCTTTGAAGGTGTTGAGGCAAAGTTATTTCAACCTATGGCAATAAGCATCATTTTAGCTGTTATATCTGCTATTGTGGTTGCGTTGTTTGTTGTACCCGCTTTAGCTACTTATTTATTTAAGTCAGGTGTAAAAGAGAGGGAAAGCTTTGTTCTTAGGCCATTAGACAAACTCTACAGAAAAGGGCTTACATTCGCACTAAAACGCACCAAATTAGTCATTTCAGCCGCACTTATATTAGTTTTCTCTGCCTTTGCATTAGTTCCATTAATTGGTACTGAATTTGTACCTGAGTTAGAAGAAGGGACGATAAACTTAAGAGCAACGCTTGCACCTTCTTCCAGTTTAGATACCGCGCTCACTGTGGCACCAATTCTAGAAGAAAAACTAATGGCTTTCCCTGAAGTAACCTATGCATTAAGCCGAATTGGTCGAGCAGAAATAGGTGGAGACCCAGAGCCTGTGAATAACATCGAAATTTACATAGGGTTGAAGCCTGTTTCTGAGTGGACCAGTGCATCTAATCGATATGAACTTCAAGGAAAAATGGAGAGATCTTTAGAAGAATTCCCTGGGTTGCTACTCAACTTTTCTCAACCTATTGCGACTCGTGTCGATGAGCTACTATCTGGTGTTAAGGCTCAGTTGGCGATAAAGTTGTTTGGGCCTGAACTTGAGGTACTGGCGGCTAAAGGTCAAGAAATAGAAACAGCAATTAAAAACATTGAAGGTGCAAGGGATGTTGCATTGGAGCAAATTGCTGGTGAAGCGCAATTGGTGATAAGTCCTAACAGGCAAGAACTATCACGCTTTGGATTGTCTGTGAGTGACATAATGGAGGTTGTGCGTGATGGTATTGGTGGTGTTGAAGCCGGACAAATAATCAATGGTAATGAACGTTATGATATTTACGTTCGCATAGAGGAAGAGTACCGAAGTAACAAAGAAGCTATTGCTGATATTCGGCTTCAATCACCTACTGGTGCTTGGGTGCGACTGGGTGACGTAGCCTCAGTCTCATTTGAGTCAGGCCCACCACAAGTTAGACGCGATGATGTACAACGAAGAGTCGTTATCCAAGCAAATGTACAAAATCGAGATATGGGAAGCGTGGTTGCCGATATCAGAAAGGTAATTGCTGAAAAGGTTGACTTACCTACAGGTTATTCTGTTTCGATTGGCGGCCAGTTCGAAAGTCAAAAACGTGCTCAAAATAGGTTAGCTATAGTTGTACCTTTATCGTTAGCACTAATCGCACTACTACTTTACTTTGCCTTTGGTTCTGTTGGTCAAGCTATGCTGATATTGGTCAACGTGCCGCTTGCTGTAATTGGCGGAGTTTTCTCCTTATATTTATCTGGACAATACTTGTCTGTACCAAGCTCCGTTGGCTTTATTACCTTATTTGGTGTAGCGGTATTGAATGGGGTCGTTATGGTAGAAAGTATCAACCAACGTATTAAAGACGGTCTAGAAGCATCTAAAGCCGTTTTTGAAGGCGCTACTTCAAGATTAAGACCTGTACTTATGACTGCTATAACATCAGCTTTAGGTTTGATACCGATGTTAATGTCTAATGGTGTTGGTGCAGAAATACAGCGCCCCTTAGCGAGTGTTATTGTTGGCGGCTTGGTAACTGCAACACTGTTAACATTATTTGTTTTACCTGTTTTATATCGCTGGTTTTCAGAGAAAAAAATAAAAGAGCTATCCAGATAAAATGACTGTGAACTCTAACCCCACGCTAAAGTCACGTTTAGCGTGGGGTTATTGAGTAGATGAACGAAAAGAAAGATTAGATTTAACAATAAACTAATAGTCATGACTGCTTTGTCGGAATATTTGTCGTTAAACAGGCCAAAGCTAACTTCCGCTTTCGTATCTTTGCAGTCTTAATCTCTATGTGTCTCAAGGTCGGCTTATGACACAGAGCCGTCCTTCGGCTCTAACTCATTTTTGTCCAAAAACGCGCTAGAGTGGTCGTCTGCTTCTCGCTCAAATAAGACCCCTATAGTGGCTCATAAAGCTATCTAAGTTAACGCTTTCAAAAAACAGAAGTATATTTCTGAGAACTAGCTACGAAGCCCTAGAAACGGAAGTTTGCTTCCGTTTTGCAGTTTAAGGTTCTAAGCAGGTGTCAAGTCAAAGCTGGGTAGTCCACTTGGCTAATTAGGGTGTCTATTGGGCTTAGATTAAATTTTCCAAACTCGGGTTCTGATGTTTTTAAGGCTTTTGTCAGAACCTCAATAAAGTACTTATTATTGGGGTGTGCCTTAGTGAGGATGCGTCGATGTAATGAATGGTATCGCTATAAACGGTTGCAGTGAAGGTCAATAAAAAATGGAGATATAATTTTTCACCTATGATAGCTTCATTTAATTCAAGATAAACCTAAGATAGTAGTCTGTAAATAACACATTAAAGAG
>NZ_JAQREO010000027.1:0-22141 GCF_028599385.1 Pseudoalteromonas sp. CST2 | reverse complement strand
CGGTTACCGATACCTCAACGGTAAATTCACCTTCACTTAGCTCATTGGGTACATCCACACTAAAGGTACCATCGGCTTGCACTTCGGTAGTAATGGTTTGCAGGTTACCCGCTTCATCCGTCACGGTAATCGTAACAACTGTGCCCTCTGGCTCGCCCGTTGCAGAGCCTGAAATAGTGGGTGTGGTGTCGTTTGTATCACCCACCGGATCTATTATTACTGTAGGCGCTGCGGTATCAACCTCACCTGTGGTGGTGGCTGTAGTTTCATTACCCGCGTTATCGGTTACCGATACCTCAACGGTAAATTCACCTTCACTTAGCTCATTCGGTACATCCACACTAAAGGTGCCATCGGCTTGCACTTCGGTAGTAATGGTTTGTGGGTTACCCGCTTCATCCGTCACGGTGATCGTAACAACTGTGCCATCAGGCTCGCCCGTGGCAGACCCTGAAATAGTGGGTGTGGTGTCGTTTGTATCACCCACCGGATCTATTATTACTGTAGGCGCTGCGGTATCTATAACGCCTGTAGTTGTGGCTGAGGCTTCATTTCCAGCTGCATCAGTGGCTGTGGCCGTGATTGTAAACTCCCCCTCAGCAATTGCAGTCGTTGCACCTACTTGCCAAGAACCATCTTCTGCGACAACTGCCGTTAAGGTTTGCGAGTCACCATTAAAGTCTGTTACTGATACAGTGATCAAGCTACCTGGCTCTACATCAGTTGTGGTACCACTAAATACAGGTGTTGAATCGTTAGAGTCAGTAAAGTCATTTACACTAATAGTTGGTGCGGTTAAATCTATAGAGCCAGTTTGTGAGTCTTGCGCGCTATTACCAGCACTATCACTTACATTTGCCACCACACTAAACTCACCCTCAGCTAATGCCTGTGGGACATCTATACTCCATGTGCCATCACCATTTATAGCAGTGACAAATTGTTGCTCAGCGCCAGCATTATCAGTCACAATCACTGTAACCACACTACCTGCAGCTAAACCTTGAGTAGAGCCGCTTATAGTAGGCGTTGTATCGTTTGTATCACCAATATTATCTATAGTTACGGTAGGTGCGGTTAAATCTATGGTGCCAGTAACCGTTGCAGTACTGCTATTACCTGCTTCGTCACTTACACTTGCAGTAACTGTAAAGTCACCTTCGCTAAGCTCATTAAGTATATCGGCGCTATAGCTTCCATCGGCATTTGTAACCGCTGTAATAGTTTGTTGATTACCGTCACTATCGGTTATTAATAAGGTAACCTCAGTACCTTGGGGTACATCTACTACGCTACCTGTCACACTCGGTGTTGTATCGTTTGTATCTGTAATTGGGTTAATAGTAATCGCAGGATCAGTTAAATCTATTTCCCCTACTTCAGTAGCAGAGGCAGTATTGCCAGCAGCATCGGTTACTGTTGCAACCACCGTAAATTGCCCCTCTACCAACTCCTCGGTTGCTTCGATTGACCACGAACCATCAGCATTTGTGGTTACTTGCACAGTTTCTGTTGCGCCATCGCTGCCTGTAAAGGTAACAGTAACAACCGCACCTGCGTCAACATCTTGCGTAGTACCACTAATTGTTGGAGTGGTATCGTTAGTATCAATAATAAAATTAATACTTATGGTTAAATCTACATTACCGACCGTACTTGCTTGTGCCTCATTACCCGCATCGTCTATAACGGCTGCAACTACGGTAAAATCCCCTTCAGGCAGAGGCTCTGTAACTTGAGCGCTCCAAGAACCATCTTCTTGAGTGACCGCTAAAAGATTAAAAGTACTGCCATCACTTGCGGTAATCGTTAGGGTTATAGTGGTACCAGCAGGCACGTTACCGGTATTACCACTTAAAAATGGCGTGGTATCATTTGTATCTGCAATAGAGTCAATTTGAATAGAAATAGGGGCAAATGTAACTTCACCACTTGTTTGCGCGGATGCTTCGTTACCCGCAGGGTCACTCACTGTCGCGGTAACACTAAACTCGCCGCCAGGAATAGCGTTGGGCGATTCAACACTCCACGTGCCATCAGCCTCAAGTGTCGTTGTTAAGGTTTGTATATTACCGTCGCTATCGGTTACTAAAACAGTAATTACAGAGCCCTCTGGTGCCCCTTCAACACGGCCTACAAAAGTAGGGGTTGTGTCATTAGTGTCTGCAATGGCCGTAACCGTTATCTCAGGGCTAGTTAAATCAACTAACCCTTGCTCTACAGCTTGTGCTTCATTACCTGCAGTGTCGGTCACGGTTGCATTAACTTCAAACTCACCTTGTGCTAAAGGGGTAGAAACACTTACAGACCAGCTGCCATCATCATTTGTTTGCGTTAACAGCGTTTGAACTTGCCCATTAATATCAGTAATAACCACGGTAATTACCGAGCCTGCTGGCACATCTTGCGCAGAGCCAGTAATAATTGGGGTTGTATCTTGCGTATCGGCAATCGCATTAATTTCTACAATTGGCGCCGTTAAGTCAATAACTCCAACATCACTTGCAAGTGCTTGGTTGCCTACGCTATCACTCACCTGCGCATCAACAGTAAAGTCACCTTCTGGTAGTGCCACACCCACATCAACAGCCCAACTACCATCTTCACCGGTAATGGCTGTTAAAAGCTGCACTTCGCCTGCACTGTCGGTTACTGTGATTGTTACTTCAGTACCTTGTGGCACACCGGTTGTAGTACCAGTTAATGGTGGCGTAGCATTATTAGTTTCACCCGCTACTGTAACTGTAATTTCTGGAGCGGTTAAATCAATACTCGCAACAGCTTGGTCAATTGCTTGGTTACCAGCGGCATCAACTGCTATTGCGTTAACATTAAACTCCCCTTCTGCTAAAGGCGATGTAGTGGTAATACTCCAATTACCTTGTGCATCAACTTGTGTAACAATTGTTTGTTGTGTGCCTGTACTATCGGTAAGAGTTACAGAGACGTTGTCGCCAGTATTCAAACCCGCTACCGAACCCGTAACCGTTACTGTCTGAGATGCAGAGTCTGCAACTGGGTCAATATTAATCACAGGCGCTGTGGTGTCTATTTCAATAGAAATAGCATCGTTAAACGCATTACCATCTGGGTCGGTGGCTTCTACAACTACGCTCACGGGTCCATCGGCTATCGGGTTAGGTAGTGTAATTTCAAACGTGCCATCTGGGCCAATAACCGCGCTTACTACTTGAGAGTTACCATTTTCATCTGTCACAGTAATATTTACTGTTTCACCCACTAAGTTTTCACTTGTACCACTAATTGTTGGTTGAGATGAATTAGTTAAACCTACTTCATTTAATGATATAGACGCAGTGCCATCATCAGGAACTACCCCATCAGAGGTGTCGCGAATATTTAGCGCCTCTGTAGAATCAGGATCAAAGCTTGAATCAAATGCAACGCTATTAGGGTTAACCCCCTCCGCAATACGTGTAAGCTGAACAAATGAGCTTCCTCCACCAGAGCCCGCACCACCAGCACCACCTGCGGCTGTTGCTTCTAAATTATCTAAAATATCACCATCGCCCTCTAAGGCATCTAAAAAGTCAGTAACATCAGAATTAGCCGCCGTTTGGCCATCGTTATTATCAGTTTGTTCTAAGCTGGCAATGGCCGCATCTAGGCTTTCGTCAAACACTGTGGTTTCGCTGCTATCGCGGGTTTCTTGTGCTAATAAATCAGGGGTGATCTTTACGTTTTGATTAGCAGGAATCGACAGTGTTTCTCCTTGCACATCAATTGTTAGCGATGAATTATCGGCGGTAACCACTAAATCGCCCACAGTAATAGTATCGCCCACTTCAAGTGGCTTAATTGTGCCATCTTCTAAAACAACACCAGCAGACCCTTTTAAGTCTATTACTAATAATTGATTAGATTCCATTTTACTTACCTCAAACATAATAATTAAAAACTATTAATTAAAATGTAGAACAGCAAAACGCATTAGATACTGTACTCAAGTACAGTTTTTAAAAAAACATTAAAAATAAAAAAGTGGTAGATAATAAATTTTATGCTAGCCAAAACGATTATTTGCGAAATATGCATTTATTGACTAAACCATAGGGTAGGTATTGATAGCCCAAGTAACCCTAAGAGGAAGAAATGATTACAAAAAATACTTTACTAAAGCAAAAAGGAAAGCTGCTTATAGGTTTAACGCTAAGTGCGCTTGGCGCAACTAACGTGGTAAAAGCCGATGACAGTTCTGTGGCACCGCTTACATACGTCACCAGTAAAGCAATTGAAAATAATCCAGAGGTACAACAAGCATGGCATACATTTAAATCCTCAATTTATGGCGTAGATGCAGCCCGCTCAGGCTACTTACCTAGCGTTGATGTATCTGCCAGCGCAGGTTATGAGCGCCGAAACTACGGTATTGAAGACGAATACAACCGCAACACTGCAGAGCTTAGTGTTACTCAAATGCTTTACGACGGGTTTAGAACATCTAACACCGTTGAAAGGTTTGAGCGTATTCAGCTCATTCGGTATTTTGAATTACTCTCACAAACAGAGCAAACTGCATTAGATGCATCTATTGCATTTTTAGATGTGCAAAAATTTAAAGAACTTGTGACACTCGCTGAAGAAAACCTGCAAGAACACGAGTCTGTATACCAACAAATTGAACAAAGTGTAGGAGCCGGTGTTGCCCGAGCAGCAGATCTAGAGCAAATTAGCGGGCGCTTATCGCTAGCGCAATCTAATGTGCTAACCGAGTACGCTAACCTGCACGATGTAACCGCGCGTTATTTAAGAGTTGTTGGCGAGCTACCCGTTAATGATATAAAACAAGCCAAATTAGATGAGCAAAACGTGCCCATTTCTATTAATCAAGCGCTTGATATAGCCTATAAAAACAGCCCTGCTTTTTACGCATCGCTTTATAATATAGAGGCGCAAGAAGCCAATGCACAGGCACAAAAGGCAGCGTTTCATCCAAACGTAGATTTATCTGCCCGTTACGGCACACAAGACAGAGACGAGCTAGGTTTAAACGAAACAAGAACCGAAGCACGGGTAGGTATAGACATAACCTATAACCTGTACAACGGGGGCCTAGATAGCGCCAACCTTGAACAAGCATACCAAGATGTAAATATTGCCAAGTATCAACGCGATCAAGCTTGTGTTGATATTCGTCAAAGCCTACAAATTGCCTATCATAATGTGAACAATATAGAGCAAAAGCTACCTACGCTTGAAAGCTATAAAAACTCGTCAAACAGAGTAAAAATAGCCTACCGAGACCAATTTGATATTGGCCAACGCACCTTGCTTGATGTACTTGACGCTGAAAACGAAGCATTTCAATCTAACCGCTCGTACATTGTTGCTCAATACGATAGACAAACAGCCATTTTAACTATGCTTAACGAAATGGGTAAACTATTGCCAGCTCTAAATGTTATGTCTGACAAGTACCCAACATTAACAGAGTTAACAGATGACCCAATCGTGCATAACGCACAAAATATATGCCCAAGTTACGATGTAGCTGCCACCTTTAAGCGCAAAGCTTTTTTACAAAAAAAAGCCAAGCAAGATAACGCCTACATGAGCGTTACAGCAATGCCTAGGTATTTAGAAATGCCACCAGAGACCCCTAGCGCATCGAGTTTTGCAGATGACGATAACGACGGCGTACCTAACGAGCAAGACACCTGCCCAAGCACCCCAGCGGGAACAAATGTAGACCTGTCTGGGTGTACTTTGTATGACCAAGCGACCGACTCAGTTGAAATAGGCATTCCCTTTTCAGCCGACTCAAGCCAAGTGCGCCCAGAGTACTTGCAAGAGGTAGAAAAGCTCGCGGAGTTTTTAAAAAATAACCCTGACAAAAAGGTAGAGATCCAAGGTCACGCCTCATTAGATGGCGATAGAACATACAACCGCAAACTTTCAGAGCAACGCGCCTTTGCCGTAGCACAATTACTTATTGAGCAATTTGGTATAGCACCAAATCGTGTTCAATCATTTGGTTATGGTATTGATCAGCCACGCGTTAATGAAATTTCGGTACGTGCTAATGCGGCAAACCGCCGTATTGAGGCGGTTATTACCGATAGTTAAGAGGTGCTTAAAACAAATAAATTTAGAATGTTTTACATAACATTGGATGGTATATGGAATTAAATGATGTACTTGATCATGGCGGCGCACTGGTAAATTGCCTTGCAGTATTGTGCCGCTTTCATGATAAAGATTTTTCAAGGGAGGCCTTATTAAATGGCCTCCCACTAACAGATGGAAACTTAACGCCCTCAGGATTTGCACGTGCTGCAAAACGTGTGGGCTTTAAATCAAAAGTTGTAAATAAGCCTCTTAATCAAATTAATACTGCTTTATTACCCGCTATTATTATTTTAAATAATAACCAAGCGTGCGTGGTAACCGCTATTGATAACCAAAAACAAACAGCGCAAGTTACTTACCCCGAGCTAACCGAGTCTGTTGTAGAAGAAGACCTAGAACAGTTAATTGAAAAATCAACAGGTTTAATTATTTATGCTCATCCAGAGTTTATGTTTGATGAGCGCTCCCCGGTGCTTGAAAAGCTCTCTAAAGACGGCTGGTTTTGGGGCGTAATAAAAGAATGCCGCGCACTATACAAAGACGTCATAATCTCCGCCATTGCATTAGGCGTTTTGTCTGTTGCCATGCCTTTATTTGTAATGAATGTATATGACCGCGTAGTTCCTAACCATGCAACAGAAACCCTCTGGGTTTTAGCCATCGGTATTTTAATAGCCCTGACCGCCGACTTTGTACTGCGCTTAGTACGCAGCTACTTTGTAGAGCTTGCGGCAAGTCGTATAGATGTAAAAGTGTCTGCGGTTATTATGGAGCGCGTACTTGGTATGAAGCTTAAAAATAGGCCCTCATCAGCGGGGTCATTTGCGAGTAACATACAATCGTTTGAAGCCGTACGTAACTTTTTTAGCTCAATAACCTTGGTCGCGCTGGTTGATTTACCCTTTGTTGCTATATACCTAATTGTTATTGCAATAATAGGTGTACCGCTAAGCCTACCCATTATCGCAGGTGCCCTAATACTTTTAAGTTATGGCATAGCAGCCCACAGAAAACTTGAAGCGCTGTCAGAGCAAACCATGAAAGCAAGCTCAATGCGCAACTCCATACTTGTAGAAAGCTTAACCAACATTGAAGATGTAAAAAGTTTTCACAGCGAGTGCAAAACCCAATCAGCATGGGAAAAATCAACTATTTATATTGCTCAGGTTAATGCGCAAAGTCGCTTAATCTCAAGTTCAATCTCTAATAGTGCAGCGTGGATACAACAATGTGTTGGCGTGATCATTATGATCATCGGTGTTCATTTAGTTATTGAAGGCGAGCTCACGCAAGGGGGATTAATAGCCGCTTACTTACTTTCATCACGTGCAATGGGGCCGCTTGGGCAATGCGCCGCCGTACTTGCGCAATATCATCATGCTGCTATTGCTATGCAATCGCTTAACGAAATAATGGAGAAAGACGTTGAGCGCCCGCCAAATAAACATTGGTTAAGCCACCCCGTATTAAACGGCGAAATAGAATTTAAAGACGTATGCTTTAAGTATGAAGACGACGCGGCCGATGCGCTTAGTAATATTAGCTTTAAAATAAAAGCGGGCGAAAAAGTGGCTATTTTGGGGCGCAATGGTTCGGGTAAAAGCACCCTCGAAAAACTTATTTTAGGCCTTTACGACCCAACCGCAGGCTCCGTAATGGTCGATAACAACAATATACAACAAATAGACCCCGCAGAACTTCGTCATAACATAGGGTACGTACCACAAAATATAGCGTTGTTTTTTGGTAGTTTAAAAGACAACCTCACTATTAGCGCATGGCATGCTAAAGATGAGCAAATTATTAGCGCATGCGAAAAAAGCCAGTTATTCGAGTTAATCAACTCTCACCCCGATGGGTTTGACCTACAAGTTGGTGAGCAAGGTCGCTTGCTATCTGGCGGCCAAAAACAAGTAATTGGTATAGCGCGTGCATTAATAAACGACCCTCCTATTATGCTGTTAGATGAGCCTACCTCATCGCTTGATCACAATAGTGAAAATAAAATTATTCAAAATTTAAAAACCGCCACCCAAGACAAAACCCTAATTGTAGTTACTCACCGCTCGTCTTTACTTTCGTTGGTTGATCGCATCATCGTGCTCGATAACGGAAAAATAGTTGCCGATGGGCCTAAACAAAAAGTAATTGCCGCACTGAATAACCAAACAGTGGAGCAAGCATCATGAGTGACAATAAAAAGCCACTAGAGCAGCGCTCTTTTGAATCGGTAAGTAAAGCAATAGAAGCACGTAAAAAAGGTAAGCCTTCAATCTTTAATCGCTTATTTAAAGGCTGGCTTTCGCCTCCTGAATCACAAGATTGGGTAGTCGATGCGCAGTGGGAAAAAATGCAGCAAGAGCCTGCCAGCGCACGTTTTTTGTTATACCTCATTTGCATTGCATTTATTTTGCTTACAATTTGGGCAGGCTTTGCGCCACTCGATGAGGTAGCCCGTGGTGAAGGACGCGTTATCCCATCAAATAAATTACAGTTAGTGCAATCTTATGATGGCGGTATGGTAGAAAAAATAAATATTCGAGAAGGGCAAATTGTTGAAGAAGGTGACGTATTAATAAAAATCGACCCTACTCGTTTTATTTCAAGCTTTAGAGAAAACCAATCTAAAGTGCAATCACTCACTGCAAAAGTAGCCAGATTACAAGCCCTTACCAGAAAAGAAGATCTCGTTTTTCCTGATGAGCTTGTTAAGCAAGTACCCGAGGCGGTCGCTCATGAGCGCTCAATATATTTAAGTAATCGCCAAGAATTAGAGCAGCAAGTGGCAATTCATAAACGCCAGCTAGAACAACGCAGACAAGATCACATTGAAGCAAAAGCCGCTTTGCAACAACACACTAGCGCTCTAAGGCTAAGTAATCGTGAGCTGCAAGTAACACGCCCACTGTTAAGAACCGGTGCTGTATCTGATATCGACATCATTAGGTTAGAGCGTGAAATAGTTGATTTAAACGGCGAAATAAACCGCACTAAAGCCGTTATTAACCGGAGTTTATCGGCTATCAACGAAGCTAAAAACAAAGTAACAGAAGTGGAACTTGCTATGATCAACCGCTGGAACAACGAGCTTTCGGAGGCATTGCTGCGTTTAGAGTCGATAAAAGAAACCGAATCAGGGCTTGCCGATAAAGTGGCCCAAACTGAGATCAAATCACCGGTTAAAGGCACGGTACAACGTTTATTGGTTAATACCGTAGGCGGCATTTTACAACCCGGCAGTGACGTTTTAGAAATAGTCCCTTTAGACGATCAACTTATTGTTGAGGCTAAAATACCGCCGAAAGATATTGCCTTTTTACGCCCTGGGCAGCCCGCCATGATTAAATTTAGCGCCTATGATTTTGCAGTATACGGCGGACTAGAAGCCGAGGTACTGCATATAAGTGCAGATACAATTACCGACGACAGAGAAAATACTTTTTATTTAGTGCAATTAAAAACCACTAAAAATAACTTTTCAGAAGAGTTGACTATAATTCCAGGAATGACCACACAAGTGGATATTATTACTGGTAAAAAAACCGTCTTGGAATATTTACTTAAACCCGTACTCAGAGCTACATCGCAAGCAATGACAGAACGCTAAACTGAATTTATTGGAGTAAATTAATGCGTCAAAGTATATTTATTACACAACCCGAACTTGAATCGAGCCACTGGCGAAGTGCGTTTGCAGGTTGTGTAATATGCACCAAAGAACCAAAACAAATTAATACATCAAGTATTATATGGGTTCTAGCGGGCACTTCGGGATGGCTTGAACTGGTAAAAAAATATGCCCACAAACGCTTGCCAGTTATTGTAATGACCACAAATCTAGAAATAGAGGAACTTAGAGCAGCCCTGCAAGCGGGCGCAAGAGGCTATGTAGAAGCACTTGCATCTAAAGTAATATTACAACAAGTACTTGAGACTATTTGCTCAGGCGGTCTGTGGTTACCTGGGCAATTGCTATCTAATATTGTTGGGGCACTAAGCCAGCAGCAAATAAATTACACCCAAGCCTGCGATATTCAAAGCTTAACTAAACGCGAACGCCAAGTTGTTGATATAGTTATAACAGGGGCAACCAATAAACAAGCCGCTGAGTCACTTAATATTACAGAGCGGACAATTAAAGAGCACATGAGCTCAATTTTCACTAAGTTAAAAGTGCGCGACCGTATACAACTTATGTTAGCCGTTAAAGGTAACTAGCTTAAGCTGGAATAATAAAACCTTCGCCAGTTATAGTTAAACTTACTAAACAACGGCTTATAGGTTAAATACTGAATTGCATTTACCTATTCGCCGCCATTATTAAACCACTCCCCTTTAATTAAAGAGTAGCTTTACGACTCTTTAATAACTCCATCAAAGCCAAGATTAACCAGTGTATCTATATCGTCTTGACTTGTTACGCCCTGCGCGACCACTTTAATACCAATAGAATGTGCTAATGTGCAAACACCGCGTAAGAAGGTTTGATTGTCTTGGCTGTAACTAATGTTATGCGCGTAAATGCTGTCTATTTTAAGCATTTCTAAGCCAAATTCTTGAATGTTCTTAATCTTAGTAAATTCAGGCCCCACACGTTTAAGTGCCACTTTAGCGCCCATACAACGCACCTGCTCACAAAACTCCTTAAATATATCTTTTTCGTTTACGACAATGTTTTCGCGTATATCAAAACATATATTTTTTGCCAAATCAGGAAAGGCTGACACATAGGTTAATACCGAGGCAAGCGCGGTATCATCCATTAATGTTTGCGCCGAAAGCTCTACAGCAATCAATTCATTTGGCGGCGCTTCACCGTACTGTTTAACAATTTGCTTGATTAAACTCCAATCCAAACGCGCTAATAGGTTTAAGCGATTAGCCCATTGATAGTAGTAGCTGGATTTATAATGTTGGCCGCCAAATTCTAAACTTAAACTAAGCTGATGCTGCAACAAGGTGTCGTTAAAACCCATAACCTCTAAACAATTTAACTGTATAGTTTTTTGCTCAAGTGCATCCTCAATAGCCTTTTGCCAGCCAGTTGAGTCATCAAAAATTTCACTCTTTTGTTTATTATCAATGACTTTTGCTTGCACCCCAGGTTTGTTACCTGCTGTTTTTAATAAACCATCTACACGGCGTAATAAATCAAATCGGGTGTCGTTTTTCTCAATGTAGGTACAACTGTGTACAATGGCCAAATCAATATTTTTGTATTCATCAACAATCGATTTATGCAATGCGGTTATTTGCTCGCTAAGCGCTTGAATATCATCAGTATCGCTAAACAACACAGTAAAGTCGGTATGTGATATACGCGCAATATAGTTTTCTGAAAAGTGCGCCTGATTCGACTCTAAAAACTGCGTTAACACCTGAGAAAAACGGCGTAAAAAGTTAACCATTTCTACACGGCTAATCGATTCACTTATTTTATCTAAATTAACCACCCTAAATAAAAACAAAGCACCATGGGCATGATCTTTCACTTTTTGTAAATGAGCCTCTAATGTGGCACTAAAATACTCTCGATTGGCAAGCCCTGTTAGCTCATCGTGCTGGGCTTTAAAACGCAGCTCCTCTAAGCGTTTATTATCTTCTTTTATAATGCGACTAAACCGTGTCGATAATAAATTCATCGACTGCACAAGGCGTGCAAACTCAAAGGTTTTTGGCACTTTTGACTTAATAAAACGCTTATCGCCAAAGGCGTTAGCTTGGTACACCACATCATCAAGTGGCGTTAAAATTCTACGTAATAAATACGCACTTATGGCACAAGCAAAAAAGGCCACCACTAAAAAGCTAAAAAACAGTTTAAGGGCGCTTTCCCACAATGCTTGCTCAGCATATTGGCTGTGGCTTTCAACAAATAAAGTGCCAAATTGCTGCCAACCGTTGTTAACCTGCCCTACACCTGGCTGTACATTAAGCCCATATACCGCTCTAAACCAAGCTGGTGCGGTATTTTCTAACGTGTCGGTAAATACGCGCTTTACAATAACCTCACCATTTGGGTCTTGCAGTTCTATACGTTTGTAGTGGCCGGTATCAAAAGTGGCCGACACTAACAGCTCAAGCTCTACAGGGTCTTTTTCAAGCTGACTAATCATCAGCGCTAAAGAGCTAGCATTATCAACATTTTTTAAATACAGCTGCGTAGAAAAATAGTTTCTAGCAGAGTTAGTACTTATTAACACGCTACTTATAAAGCCAACAAAAATCACCACCAGCAAAGTGATCCACAGCTCTTGCCTAAGAGTGATTTTTCTTTTTTTGAAAAACTTAAATAAGGAAAATGACGCCATTACCACATAACCCCTTCTTGTGATGTCTGCTCCAAAATTTTACGCCAACGCGATAGCCTTGCTGTCGGGCTGGCTACACTTTTAGTCGAGTTATTTGCCCATAAACCTTGGCTGTTAAAACTAAATACCGGGCTTAAATCAACGCGTTTTGCTGCAGGTAACACTTTTGTTATTAAACTATCTAAAATAAGCGGCTGAGCATTAGGCGTAGCAAAGTAGCCTAATACCATGTGTGCTTGTGTTTTGTTTGTACCAGCAAGCTTAGCTTTTACATATATAAGCCTAAGCTTGTCGTCGCTTACGCCTAAGGCGCGTAAACTAATGTATTTAGCAATGGCATAATCTTCACAATCACCTAAACCACGGCCAAGAGTTTCTAATGGCGTAGCCCAATAGTCGTTTTGCTTCCAAAGCTGTATATCGGTTTGGTATCGAAGATTGCGTGCAAAAAAGTCGTTAACAATTAAAATTTGTTGTTGTTCTGGTTTATTTTGGGTGCGCACCAGCATAGTTTGCCAATTACGCGCCACAGTGACTCGCGCAGGGCCATATTTTTGCCCCATTAATTCTATAAAGGTATTAAATTGAATAGTTAAACGGCTCGCAAACACGCCGCTTGAAAGTAAAAAAAATAGCAGTAAATAGCGCAAATTGCTTTTGCACCAAAAAAATAGCTTATTTGAGGAAAGAGTGAGCCTAAGTGTCATTCACAGCCCAAAAAAAGAAAAATTAAAAACATATACCAAACGCTACACTACTTGTTCAAATATTATTCGTAACAACAGCATAGCACTCAATATAAAAGGATGAGATATTTTGTATGTGTTTTTTTACTAGATTTAAATTTTAACTCGGTCATTTCAACTTTGCTTAATACATTAACTAACGTTTTGAATCATCGTTGTATTTAAAGCTGATTTATCAAACCCTAGATTTACAGAAAAACGCTCCAAACTCTCCCGTAAATAGCAAAGTTATGTATTGCTGTACGAGTATATTCCACGCGCACGCGCTTAACGCTAAAACCAGCTGCTAAAATAGCAGCTTAATATAGCTTTACTATTTAAAGTACTGGCCAGTTACTTAGTAGTAGGTCACTTTTTTAACTTCACGCGGCTTAATTTCACCTATGTATAAGTCGTGCACGCGCTTCATGTTTAGCTCAAGCTCGGTAACGTATACATCGTCAACTGAGTAAGTTTTAATAATTTGCGCACCTTTAATTATGCCCTGCACTTTACTTTCCATGTAATCGTTTTGAGCAATAGCTCCTGCTACAGACGTGCCCGCTGTAATTTTTTGGCCATAAACTTGCTCTGTCAGTTCACGGTACGCCTCAAGCTTAGAGGCCTTAATTGCCATTAATTGCTTTTGTGATTTATTAGCCCCTTGCTGCAAGCTAATAGGCGCATAACCAACCGCTTTAAGTATGGGATAATTATTTGGCTCTACATATTTGTACTCAACATGTTTATCAAACACGTTGCTGCAACCGGCAAGACCAAGGCCTGCTAAAGTAAGTAATATAATTGCACGCATTTATTTGCACCCTTTAAACTAATTGCGCAAATAAATGCAGGTTTAATGCCATGTGTTATAAAGTCCTCATATTGGTGCAGTCCTTGCTTAGCTAAAGCGTAATTAACTAATTTTATGTGGAGTACCAGTATGAACACGTTTTTATCATCACTATTTGCAGGTGTTACTAGCGCTGCATTATTAACGTTTTCTGCCAGTACTTACGCACAATGGTTTGAATCTACCGGCCATGCACAAATCCAAAATGGCGACATAAGCAGTGCTAAATCGGCCGCGATTAAAGATGCAATTACACAAGCATTAGTGTTTTCTGGCGCCCGGGTTAGCTCTGTACAAACCTTGGTAGATGGCGTGCTAACGCAAGATCAGCTAAAAATTAGTAGCCACGGCGAAATACAAAAAATAGAGCTGGTGAGCGAGCAACGCCAAAATCAACAATTTGCCATTACGCTTAGGCTTGATGTATTTGCCCAAACAGAGCAATGCCCACAAAGTAACTTTAATAAATTTGTTGCTGTAACCCAAAGCCAGCTTGTTCATCGTGAACATGCCTTAATGGGTCAAATATTTGACGTAAATAAAGCCATTAGTAAAAAGTTATTTAGCGCTTTGCAAAGCACAAAAATGAGCGCCCTGCCCGTTGCTTACTACAATAAAGCAATTAATGTAGACAATTACTTTAATCAGCAGCACGACTACTCAAATGCACAGCTAGAAGAGCTTTCAGCCAGAAGCAACGCGCAATATGTTTTATTAAGCCAAATAACCAATTTAGCGCCAAGCGATAAACTCAACAACGACTACGCCTTTTGGCAAGACGAAACCTACCAGCGCAGCTACGCTATTGAGTTTATGTTGTTTGATGGCACCACGTACGAACAATTATGGCAAAACAGCTATCATACCCAAGCTGTATGGCCATTTGAAAAAACAGCCATAGTTGATGTAAATAGTGATAGGTTTTGGCAATCACCTTTTGGGCAAAGTATTAGCGATATAAATCAAACGGTCAGTTACGATATACAAGCGGCTATGGCGTGTTTTCCTACTAAAGGAAAAATAATGTACATGGAAAACAATAAATTGGTGATAAACCTAGGCAAAGATCATGGCCTTAAAAAAGGCCAACTATTAAGCATTGCGCACCATAACTACTTAACCGATGCACAAGGCAATACTATGCCGCATACCATTACCACGCTTAACACCATTGTGGTTGAGCAACTTTATAAACAAAGCGCAATTGCTGTAAGCCTTAACGACAAGCCTTTGCCTGGGGTACAAATAAACGATGTGGTAGAGGTTGTAAGCCAAGAACGCTAAATAAGCGCCCGCTTTAAATTTGGGTGCTCTGCCAACCACTGGGCTAATTGCTCAACGCCCGCCAAACGCGGGTAGTGTTTTCTGCAAGCAAATACCACATTACGTTGCTGATTAGGAAAAATAGCTAAATAATCAATGCCTACACGCTGTGTACACGCAAGCTTGGGCACAAATGTCACCCCGTCATCTATTGCCACCAGCGCCAATAAAGTTTCTAAACTATTGCCCTGATATTGGTTTGACACATCCACTCCCGCAGCAAAACAAAACTTTTGGGCTTGATCTTTAAAGCAATGACCATCACTTAACATTAATAGGCTACAACTTTGTAAATCGCTTAGCGCTACTTTTTTACGCTTAGATAACGGGTTATCGGTTGAAACAGCAACCATAAAGTCTTCTTTGTACACATTAACCGTATGGTAGTTTTTAAGCTCGGGAACATCGGCCAAAATTGCAAAGTCGAGCTCGCCGTTATCAAGCGCCTCTAGCATAGTCGCTGTTTGCATTTCTATAAACGAAAAGTGGCTATCGCTAAACGCCGCTTTCATAGAGGTCAGTAAAGCGCTGAGTAAATACGGCGCAATAGTAGGAATAATACCAATTCTTAGCTTACCTTGTAGCGGCCCGTTCGAAGTAGCCGCCAGCTCTTTTAAGATTTCTGTTTGCTCTAAAATAACGTTTATTTGTGTCAACAAACGTTCACCTTGCGCTGTTAATGTAACTTGCTTAGTTGAGCGGTCAAATAAAACAACATTAAGCTCTTGCTCAAGCTTTTTTACTTGCCCACTTAGTGTAGGCTGGCTAACAAAACAGGCATCGGCCGCTTTGCGAAAATGCTTGTGGTGCGCTATTGCTTTTACATACTCTAAATCTTTTAAGTTCAAATTCATCTCCACCTGATAGGCTATACCTATTAGTTTAATACAAACAAACGATTGGAACTATATTTAAATTCTCGCCATAATGGCTCCAACAAATCAAGAGGAACAAACTATGTTAAAGAATATTGAAGGTCAAACAATCCCAAACGTTACATTTGCAACACGTCAAAACGACGAATGGAAATCAGTAACCACAGACGAAATTTTTACAGGCAGAACCGTTGTTGTGTTTTCACTACCGGGCGCATTTACACCAACCTGTTCATCAACTCACTTACCACGCTACAACGAGTTAGCCGGTGTACTTAAGCAAAATGGCGTTGATGAAATTGTATGTGTATCAGTAAACGATACATTTGTAATGAACGCATGGGCAGAGCATCAAGAAGCGCAAAACATCACATTATTACCTGATGGCAACGGCGAATTCACTGACGGCATGGGCATGTTAGTAGATAAAAACGATTTAGGCTTTGGTAAGCGCAGCTGGAGATACTCTATGCTAGTTAAAGATGGCGTTATCGACAAAATGTTCATCGAACCAGATTTACCAGGCGACCCGTTTGAAGTTTCTGATGCAGACACAATGCTTGACTACATCAACCCAAAACAAACTAAGCCAGAGCCAGTAACCGTATTTACTAAGCCTGGTTGCCCTTTCTGTAAAAAAGCAAAAGAGCTACTAACAGAAAAAGGCTACGCATTTGAAGAAGTTGTTATGGGTGCAGGCGCTACATTAACAAGCCTTAAAGCAATTTCTGGCCGTGACACTGTTCCACAAATATTTATTGGTGGACAACACATTGGCGGCTCAGACGATTTAGAAAAATACTTTGCTTAATTAAGTAAAAAAATAGCAGGGGCGTACGCGCCCCTCTATATCAATCTCATCGCTCAGATTGAAAATAATAAAGGATACCACTATGAAAGAATTACAAACCGATGTTGTTGTTATAGGTGCAGGTACTGCAGGCTTAAGCGCATACCGTAACGCAAAACAATTCACCCCTAACGTTTTAATGATTGAATCAGGCCCGTACGGTACTACCTGTGCACGCGTTGGTTGTATGCCAAGTAAATTACTTATTGCCGCAGCCGAAGCCGCGCATTCAATTGAAATGGCACCTGCATTTGGTGTACATAGCTCAAAGCCAAGAATAGACGGCAAAGCAGTTATGGCACGTGTTAAAAGCGAACGAGACCGCTTTGCAGGATTCGTAGTAGAAGCCGTAGACGACATTCCTGATGAAGATAAAATTCGTGGCTACGCCAAGTTTTTAGACGCCAACCGCGTACAAATTGACGATGACATCATTATTACTGCTAAACGTTTTGTTATTGCCACGGGTTCACGCCCATCATACCCAGGCGTGTTTAATAACTTTGGTGACAAACTTATTATAAATGATGATGTATTTGACTGGGACGACCTACCAGAGTCAGTGGCTGTATTTGGCCCAGGCGTAATAGGCCTAGAAATTGGCCAAGCACTTAGTCGCTTAGGCGTAAACGTAAAATTATTTGGTGTTGGCGGCGCAATTGGCCCACTTACCGACCCAGTAATTAAAGACTATGCAAACACTGTTTTTGCTGAAGAATTTTTTGTAGATACCGACTCAAACGTATCTGACATGATGCAAGTTGGCGATAAAGCCCAGCTTACTTACACCGATAAAGACGGTGCTAAACACACCGAGCAATTTGACTACGTACTTGCAGCCACAGGCCGAGTACCCAATGTAGACAAGCTAGGTTTAGAGAATACCGGCATAGAGCTTGATGAGCGCGGTGTGCCACACGCCGACCCGCACACAATGCAATGTGGTAACTCAAATATATTTATAGCGGGCGATGCCAGCAATATGATCCCCCTGCTACACGAAGCATCTGATCAAGGCACCATTGCCGGTCAAAATGCTGGGCGCTTCCCCGATGTACGCATTGGCCTTCGCCGCGCAAAAATTGCCGCAGTGTTTAGCGACCCACAAATAGCAATGGTAGGCGACAGCTACAAACAAATTACAGACCGCCTAGGTGAATGTGGTTGCTTTGAAGTAGGCGAAGTGAGCTTTGAAAACCAAGGCCGCAGCCGAGTAATGCTTAAAAATAAAGGCCATATGCGCGTTTACGCAGAGCAAGGCACAGGCTTATTTTTAGGTGCAGAATTTATTGGCCCACAAGCCGAACACCTTGCTCATTTATTAGCATGGGCTGTGCAAAACAAAATGACCGTACCAGAAATGCTGGATATGCCATTTTACCACCCAGTAATTGAAGAAGGTTTACGCACTGCCCTACGCGATTTAAATGCCAGACTTAAATTTGGCCCAGATATTATTAACAGCTGTATGGAATGCGGACCAGGCGCTTAACTTTTATACAGTAATAAAACAAATACATACTTGCTAACAAAAAGCCAAAACAGTCGTTTTGGCTTTTTTAACGCTAATACCCATTGTATTAAATTATGAGGTATTGATAGCAACAGATAAACAGAGTAATAACAAAGGCCTAATTTCGATAAGCATTTGTTCTACTTAAAAATTTATAACGCCGTTTACGCTTTATTTAGTACGTTAGAGTGACTAAATTTTTAATTCGATTGCTATAACCTCTCAAAAATTATTTTAGCTGTTACACTTATTTGATTACTCAATCACAACAAGATGGAAAAGCTATGCCCAATAATAAATTTAGACTAGTCACCCGCAGCGATTTTGATGGCTTAGTATGTGCCGTACTGCTCAAAGACTTAGACCTAATTGATGACATTTTATTTGTACACCCAAAAGACATGCAAGATGGCAAAATAGACATAACTGCAAACGACATTACCACTAATCTACCCTACGTTGCTGGCTGTCACATTGCATTTGACCATCACTTAAGCGAAACCGTACGTAACGCAAGCGATATTAAAAACCACGTAATTGACCCTAAAGCCCCTTCTGCTGCACGCGTTGTTTATGATTATTATGGCGGCGCAGAAAAATTTCCAAACATCAGCACAGACATGATGGAAGCCGTAGATAAAGGCGATGCAGCGCAGTTCTCAAAAGACGAAATACTCAACCCAACAGACTGGGTATTAATGAACTTTATTATGGATGCACGCACAGGCCTTGGCCGATTCCGCGAGTTTAAAATTTCAAACTACCAATTAATGATGAAGCTAATTGATGCCTGTAAAGATCAAAGCATTGAAGACATTTTAAAAATGGAAGACGTAGCCGAACGTGTTGCGCTTTATAACGAGCATAACGAAAAGGCCAAAGAGCAAATAGCACAATGCGCAACCGTGCATAAAAACCTCGTGGTGCTAGATTTAACTCAAGAGGAAACTATTTACGCCACCAACCGCTTTGTTATTTACGCCATGTACCCCGACTGCAATATATCAATTCACAAAATGTGGGGCCTTAAAAAACAAAACGTAGTATTTGCCATTGGTAAATCAATCACCAACCGAAGCTCAAACACCAATGTGGGCGAGTTATGTCTTAAATACGGCGGTGGCGGCCACTTAAATGCCGGCACCTGCCAAGTAGAAACCAGCAAAGCCGAAGCGGTGCTTGGTGAGCTGATTGATACGATTACGAGTGATGGTTGAGCTGTAAGCTGTAAGCTGTAAGCTGTAAGCTGTAAGCTGTAAGCTGTAAGCTGTAAGCTGTAAGCTGTAAGCTGTAAGCTGTAAGCTGTAAGCTGTAAGCTGTAAGCTGTAAGCTGTCAAAATTTTAAAGCGAGTAGATTTATATTTACTCGCTTTTTTATACGTAGTTATAATAATTACTGTTTTACTAACACTTCAACTCAGTAGTTATTGGCATCTTTGGTTTTTTAAGGGCGGCTTTGAGCGATATATAGTCATTCAGGTGAGTTATCATTAACTTAATGAGAGTCAGGGACACTTTCCTCTTTTTTACATGTTTATATAAGCTACATAAAGCATAATATTTATAGTTGGCAATAGCTTACGCTATTTGCTATTAATATAAGTACATAAAATAAGGACGTTTTGGCGCTTAAATAGGGAGAGCATCCTTCGATAAAGTTGTTATGACGGTTATTCAACTTTAAGGAAAATTAAATGGGTTTAGAGTCAGCATTTACAACGATTTTTGCAGCTATCGGCAGTTCAGCAGCTTTAGGTATTGTAGCGAAACTGTTCGCAAATACGATCGCTAAAGGCGTGATTAAGAAGTACGAGCTGGTCAACCAAACTAAACTTGAGACGCAAAAGGCTGAATATCAGAAAGAAATTGAAAGTCTCAAATCTCAACTTTCCCAACTTCAAAAAGAACATGAAGTGACATTTACAAGCCTCTATAAAAAGCGGGAAGACTGCATAACTGAGCTATATCGTTTAATGTTGGGTTGTCTGAGTTTAGCTGATAAAAAGCTGGAAGATTTCAGTATCAATTTAGAGACTGATTTTCGTGCATTAAATGATTACTTTGACCATCATCGATTGTATTTTCCAAAAGACATTGCTCTAGAAATAAATAATGTTATGAATCTAGGCTATAAATTAGTCCATGAAAAATCAGAACAAAAATACGAAGAGCAGCTACAAGTATTACGCATAGAGGTCTTTGATCAAATGGAAGATTTGTTCCGAGATATGTTGAAAGCAGAAAACCATAGATAATAGCGTCATAACAACGTGTTTAAGACGGATTCCCAACGCTCGGCATTTTCGGTTTTCTTCAGTCTAAGTATTTACGGCACAATGGTTTAAGTAGGGGGTCTGCATTGCTCACCACTTAACGCGGCGTTAGGCATCATATTTAGGAAGGCTACATTGTTTATATTTACTGTTATTATTTTTATTGGATCTTTAGGCTGGGTATTCTTTGAACCAGGTTGGGAGCCTTCATTATTTTCAATAGCTAGTTTTTCAGCAATGATATCCTTCAAAAACCATGTTAGAAAGTGTATCAAAAATAAAATCAATGCTTTTCGTTCAAAGAAAATTTTTATTGAAAATGGACTCATATCAGACACAGATGAAAAAATATTAGAAATAATTAGACCGTTATGTTTGGGAGAAAATGTTTTATTTAAATGTACTAATCTAGATGCATTAAGATTTAAAAAAGATTCGATGAATCAATCTGATAACGATGACGTAAGGTTTTATAAAAAATCGAAATCTGATAATTTAATCGCTAAATCTAAATTAGTTGAATCTGCAATTGTTATTATATCTGATTTGTATAAAAGCCATTTAATTTGTATTGAAATGTCTGATATTCCGCAAGTGATTAGGAACTTTGTTAAAATCACTTACCCTAACTCCAATGGGAAACCTAGCTTTTCTATTGATGGCGAAACAACTTCCTTTGATATTTATTCAAATTCTATTTCCGATGGAAAAATATTCTCATTTGTTGCAGATTTCCCTGACGATATTATTAAAAAAACTCTTGCCAAATTGAGCCTTAAGAATATAAATGAGCTAGCTATTCCTTATAACTATTCAGTTTTACAATTACCAGAAGAAGCATTTAATAAATACGTGTTACCCGCTCAGGTTTATTCTGTACTGAGTGTATATAAAGAATATAAAGAAGATTATAGTTTTTGGGTTTCATGTAATTGGGCTTTTGGCCCACATTAAAATGCCTAACAAGGTTACGACTGTCCGCAATTGGCACTCTCCAGCCACTCGGCAACATAAAATATTGATAATAATTGGTAAGGTATTTTACTGTGTCGGATGGCGCTTCGCTTATCCGACCTACGCAGGCACAAAAGAGTTACTAATATTGCATTAGGTTTTTGGTTGGTAGCCCCTGCAGGAATCGAACCTGCAACTGCCCCTTAGGAGGGGGCCGTTATATCCATTTAACTAAGAGGCCGCATCGAGCTTACAGCTTACAGCTTACAGCTTACAGCTTACAGCTTACAGCTTACAGCTTACAGCTTACAGCTTACAGCTTACAGCTTACAGCTTACAGCTTACAGCTTACAGCTTACAGCTTACAGCTTACA
>NZ_JAQREO010000026.1:0-23684 GCF_028599385.1 Pseudoalteromonas sp. CST2 | reverse complement strand
CAAGGCACCGCAGCTGCATCTCATTTATGGTTAATTTAATGGCTGGATTAATTGCCTATACTTTTCAGACTAAAAAGCCGAGTATAAAAGTGACTCGACTTTAATTCTTATGCAGATCTGAGGTTAAGTAAGAATTCGCTCTACAAAACAGTATTTTAATTTAGTGGTAGACGCGCATTGGTTCTGTTCAAAAGTGATTATGTCACCACCGAGAAGAGCAGGAGAAGTGACTTACTTATTCCTGTGTTTTCTTCGTGTAGGCGCGAAGCGCCTCTGTGCCCTTTGTGGTGCAATTAACTAGTAGCAGCGGCTTTATATGCCGCGAAAAATTTCATACCAAACGCGAGGTACGCTCCTGTCATTTTGTGCGAGCAAGTTTCGCGCCTACATGTTAGTGCCTTTCTTTATGTAATCTTTGCATCTTTTAGCAAATTAAAACTGCTGTGTGTGGTTTTGATTATGCAGTTATTTACTTTAGGTAATTTTATTTAAGTTTTAGTAACAATAAACGCAAACTTTTTGGTTGAGGTGTGGTCATAAAAGAGTTGCTTTTTACAGTTTGTTACAAATAAATAACGTGCTGCTTGGTTGCAAAATGAGCGTGTAGCTATTGCCAGCATTATAATGTGGCGCGCTGAGCTTACCAGTGGTTCATTAAATATTAACATTGATAAAATTGTTCTTTTAATTTGCACTGCCTAGTATTAAAGATTGACAGTACACACCCAAACAAAACATAATATTAACATTGGCTACACTTAAAAAGCATTTCACTTAATTGTATTGCGTAAATTGGTTGAAGGAGGGAAGTATTATGAACAAATTACTCATTGCATGCGCTATCACTGCTGCAACTTTGTACGTGTTTAAAAACGATTTGACCGCCTTGGCTCAAAATAATCTACCCAACTCAATAACTAACACCACGGCTGTGCAGCCTGCTCAACCTCTGGTGGTAGATATACAAGCAATGCAAAGTAGCCAGGATGTAACTAATAAAGAAGGTACTGCACTTACCGAGCAAATAGTGATTACTCCCCAAGAGGTAGGTGAATACTCTGAGCTAGAAAGCGCTGCTCAAATTCAAAGTACGCTTGGATTAGCACAGTCAGAGCAAGTGTTTTTAGATAAAGTGCAAAGCAGCTTTGCTGAAAAGTCGCTATTTTTGTACAGCTTTGAGTGTAAGCAAAACGATTGTAATGCAGGCATTGTGGCAACCGACGGCCAACCTAAACACGAAGACATAGCCGGCGTGTTAGCGCATTTATCGGCGTCTGAAGAGTTTGCTAATCACTCTGTGCAATTAGCGGGTGTAGCGGTTAATAACGATGGTATTTTACAATACGATTTAAATATTAAAAACATGCCCCTCGAATAATACTAAGCGTAATAATAGTTAATTACTTTAAGCCGCCAAACTTGGCGCTAGCTGTGTTACAAATACAAAGATGCTAAAAGTGCAGCAGTGTACAACTAGTTAGTTATAACAACTAAACAAGGCATTTTTTGTAGCAATAAAACGTTTTCTCAGTCTTAAATCCATACTTAAAATAGCTCTCTTAATTAAGCGCATTAATACAACTCTATATTTTTAAACAACAAAGCGGCCTTGTGGCCGCTTTTTGTGCTGGAAATTGAGTAATGGCAGCTTTATCTTTAAATAGCGTATTTGCTGCGTTAAAAATTGTTTGTTTAGAGCAATAATATCAAGCTTATTTGCTCGGCTATTCTTTTGTTTGCATGTTTTTAGCGCGTTCTTCTGCCTCTATTAAGGCTTGTGATTTAGGCGCTTTCTTTTTTTCCTCAATCACGGGCTTTTTATCTGAGTTTGGGTCCCAGCTTTCATCTAGCGAAAGGTTTGCAAATGGGTTGCTAGAATCACTTTGCTTGGGCGTACTATCGGCCTCTGGTTGCGCTGGCTGTGGTTCGTGAGCTGTTGATATTGGCGCATCTAACGTGGGTTCGTTATTTGGTTTTGCTGAAACTGTAGCTTGTGCAGGTTCTTTACTTGGTTTTAAAGGCGCATCTGGATTGTAGGTACGAATTTCGGGCTCTTTAAAGTCGTGTTCGCTATTTAGCGTGGTTTGATCAAGCTCGCTGTTTTTATCGGCTGTATGCAGCTGCGCGCTGGTATTGGGCTCATTGATAGGGTTACTAGGCGCAGCCGGTTCGTTTACAAGAGTAGACTCTTGTGGTTTTACTTCTTCAACGGGCTCTGCTTTTGGCTGTTCTACCGCGGCGGCTTTGTGTTTACGCGTGCGCTTAACCGAAGGAGCGTCTGGGTTAAACTCTCTTACCTCGGGCTCTGCAAAGCCTTTTGCATTTTGAATACGCGCTAATGTATTTTTTGCGGCAGCTTCAAACTCTGCGGTGCTTGGCTCTGGCGCTACTTTTTTAGGTTCAGGTGCCGGTGCATCTTCTTCTGGTTTAGCTTGTTCTGGCTCAGCCTCTGTGGCTTGCGTATTGGCAGGCAATGGCTCGTTAATTGCCTCGTTTATTGGTGCATTAGAGCTTGCAGGCTCTGGCTCGCTCGGGGCCGAAACCGTGGGCACAACTGGTTTTGAAAGCTCATCACTTGGGGCTGGAGCCGTTTTGGGTGGTGCTGCTTGCGCTGCGCTTTTGTTGTTATTTTTTGGGGCTGTAGCCGTTGGAGCAACAGGCGGCTCGGGCTTATTTTGTTTAGCACGGCGTAAACGTATAACCACCATGGCGCCAATTAATACCACAATAAGCAGTAGCAAACTTGGTAACAATAATGAACTTGGTGGCTCTGCAACTGGCGCAGGTATAAGTACAGGTGCGGGTTTGGGCGTTGTATTAACTGTTGGCTGCTCTTTTTTAGGCTCTATTTTAGGCGCTGCTTTTGGGGCGGTTTCAGTGGTCACCGGCTGCGCTTGGCTAGTTGTAGGTATTAACTCGCTGTTATTAGACTCAAGTTCACCCTTAGGTGTGCTTGGCGCATCCTTTACTGTATTAATTGGCGCAGTCTCTGGCTCGTTAGTTTCTGAGCTTTGCTGGCTTATTTGATTTGTAGGCTGAGAGCTTGTAGTTGCTTTACTTGCGCTTTGTTTTATAGCTTTTTCGGCCGCAGTTATTTGCTCAAGCAGTTGTTGTTCTTGCTCGGGGGTAAGGGCAAGTGGTTGTGGCTCTTGTTCAACAACTGGCGGCTCTACAGGTTTTGGTTTTGTTTGTACTTGCTTGGGTTTATTACAGTTTCTTTTAAAATCGCGTGCGGCGCTGCGGTATTTGGCACTGGCTTTATTATTACTGTACTGCTGCATTTCTTGCTTAATTAAAATACACATGGCTTCGTTATAGGCAGCACTTTGGCTGCTGTAAAATAAAGCAAAGCAAAAAATAAGTTGAGAGAGTCTAATAATCATAAAACACGGCGCTTAAGTATCAATAGTCTGATTTTAAGCGCAAAATTAAAATATATCTAGGCACTAAGGGCGTGTTGGCCTTTGTGGATTGAAAATTTGTTCAATCTAAGGGGGTTAAATCGCGGCGTTAGGTTTGTAAAAACCATCCAACAGCACGCCCTCGTTAGTCAATCACCATTAGGCTGCGGTACTCGTCATAGGCAAATTGGTCGGTCATGCCACTTATGTAATCTTGAATTAGCCTACAGCGATAGTAAAACTCGTAAGCGGCAAAGTGGTCGGGCTCTTCTTGCATGGCATCTATGGCGTGCTGATAACTATTTAAGTGCTTTTTAGAGAGCTTTTTAACCAAACGCGATTCGATTAATAATCGTGAGTCGCCATTTAATGCACGTTTAAAATCGTCGCTGTTAAGTTGTAGCAGTGGTTTATAACAATCGAGCAGGCCGTTAATGATGCGATAGCCTTGTAGTTCGAGTTTTTCTACCTCTTTGTGAGAAAACACATGCTTAAGCGCCACCTGTTTAAGGGTTTTAGTAACGGCATGTAAGTGGCTGTTATCTTCTAATAGTGCTTGGTTAAAGTCGCCGTGGTAAATAGGCTCAATGTGCTCTATAAAACGCTTGGCGGCGTGGTTTACAAGCGGGTGAAGCAAGGCCACGCGTAGGTAAATAAAAAATTCGCTATTAAAGTTGTAAGGCTGCGCGTTGGCGCGCTCTAGTGCGTAATCTACCGCTTTATCTACAAAATTTAGGTGTTCGGTGTCGTCAATGGTTAGGTTTATAAGGGCTTTTTTATATTCACTTTTTAGCTGCTGACAAAGTAGCTCGGTGGTTATTATGTCTTTTTCTACGGCGTCTTCTATGTCGGCTAAGCAATACGAAATATCGTCGGCGGCTTCCATAATGTAACTTGCCGGATGGCGGCAGTATGGCTCTATAACCAGCTCGTTTTGCAGTGCCTCTACAAAGGTTTTTTCGCTGTAGTAGTAACCTACTTTTTTCATTAAGTAGTTTTTATTTTGCGGGATATCTTTTGGGTTTAACCCCGCGGGGCGGGTGTACTTTAAAATGCCCGCGCTTTGGCAATAAGTTAAGTTTAACCCCAGTAGCGAATGTATTATGCGTATGCCTTGGGCGTTGCCTTCAAAATTACAAATATCGTGCGCTAGGTGCTTAAAAATAACCCCTATACCGGTATTTTGCTCTTGGCAGCGCGCTGGTGTAACACTTGCTAAATTATTATTAAACCAGTGGTTTATGGCAGCTTCGCCAAAATGTCCAAAGGGTGGGTTGCCTATATCGTGCATTAGGCAGGCCATTTCTACTAGGCTTTCTAGTGGGCGCTCTAGCCCTTTTAAGCCAAATTCGGTTTGTTGCTCAAAGCTTAAATTTGCAAAAATACGCTGTACTATAAAACGGCCAACCTGCTGTACTTCTAGTGAGTGAGTTAAGCGCGAGCGCACCGCTGCGTTTCGCTCTAGCGGAAAAACCTGGGTTTTTTGCTGCAACCTACGAATAGCTGCACTGTTAATTATACGACCGCGATCGCTTTCCATCGCCATTTGTAAATTTGCAGTCGTGCGATACATGCGCGCTGGGGTTATTTTTTTACTAAAGTCGATAGTCATCGGAGTCCTTGCTTAGTGGTGACGACTGGCAAAGTAAATGCGCGTTGTCATTCGTTTTAAATACTTACTTGTTAATATATACATCTAGACGAGTTAGGTACAGGTGCTTGTATCATTTAAGGCCTGGCAATTGTATTATAAAGCTATATTTTTCAGTATTTAACGCATTTTAATGTAGGCGAGTATTTGTAATGAAGTATGTATTTTTAAAGGCCATGATGTTGGCTCTTTTAGTGTTAACCAGCCAAGCGGCATATGCGGCAAAAGAGCAAACCGTTGTACTTATATCAATAGATGGCATGCGTTGGGATTATATAGAAAAACACGGCGCGCCTAATTTAAAAGCAATGGCTGCTAAAGGTGTACGCGCGCAAAAGCTAATGCCTGTTTACCCAACAAAAACGTTTCCTAATCATATTTCTATTATTACAGGGTTGCTGCCGGTAAATCATGGCATTGTAGATAATAACTTTTGTGATAAAGCCCGTAAAAACGAGTGCTACAGCATGGGTAAAGGTATGCGCGATAGCACGTGGGTAAATGGTATTCCACTTTGGAATTTAGCAAAAATGCAGGGGCTAAAGTCGGCTACTTATTTTTGGCCGGAGTCGGATGCGCGCTTTAATGGTATGACGCCCGACTATTACTTTCATTATTCTAAATACAGTGAGTACCAAGGCCGTGTAGATCAAATAATACAGTGGCTAAGCTTACCTAAAGCGCAGCGCCCACGTTTTGTGGCAAGTTATTTTTCGCTTGTTGATAGCATGGGCCACGAGTTTGGCCCAGACGCACCGCAAACTCGCGATGCGGTAAAACAATTAGATGAACTAATGGGCCAATTACAAACCCGTTTAAGCAAGCTAGAGCAAGAGATTAACCTTGTTATTGTATCCGATCACGGTATGGCGCATGTAAACCCAGAGCAAAGTATTGATGTTTCTACATTGCCTAAAAACGATAATTTTATAGTTAAAAATACCGGCCCGCGTTTACTTATTTATGCAAAGCCTGCTGTAACAAGCGAGCAAATTGCAACTTACAAACAACGTTTGCAACAAGCCGCAAACGGGCGTTATACGGTATTAAACGACGAGCAATTAGCAGCATATCACTACAATAAAGGCACTCGGGTGGGTGATATTGTTGTGCAAACTAATGCGCCTGCGGTATTTACTAACGAAGGCAAAGCAATGTACTTAGGTACTCATGGCTATGCCTATACCGATGATATGGCGGCTACGTTAATTGCTGTAGGGCCTGCTTTTAAACAAGGGCTAAGCCTTGAAAAGGTAAATAATCTTGATATTTACCCGGTACTTGCCAAAGTAATGGGGCTTAAGCTTTTAAGTAAAGTAGATGGTGACGGTAAAACGTTAATGCCTGCTATAAAACAAAAAATAGTAGTGCATTAATTAGCTGCCCACTTTTAGGCTTTTAGTGACTTAGCCTTGAAAGATCAACAAACCTTAAGCTAAATAAAAAAGAGCGCAAATGCGCTCTAAAGGGAAATAATTATAAGTGGGCTATATGCAGCCTGCTTTAAATCACTTACTTAAAGTTAGCAATGCTTGTTTTAGTGTCGGTAACCGTACGAATAGCATACGCTTGGTTAGTTACACCAAAAGCTAAGCCATTTACGCTCCAATTAGGGTTAGAGAAGTAATCGTACTGCGTTGCGCTACCGTAAACGTGCGGGTAGGCCATAATGCTGGCAAATTCGTTTTGTACGCCGTGGCCCATACCATCAACATACACACCGCCCGATGTATCGCCTTGTTTACGTGAGTGCGCTAGGCCTTGGTTATGACCAAGTTCGTGTACAAACGTAGTGGCGCCACAATCAATAGCTGTAATAGAGTACATACGGTCGCTCATTGAGCTGTATAAATTACCGTTAGTGCCTTGGCCAACCCAAGCTAAACCACACGAGATTAAACCATTACCCGCACTTTGGCCGGTACCAAGTACTGCAACCATGTCGGCTTTCCAGCTAGTGCGTAAACCATCTACGTAGCTGCTGTTAGTTACTGCATCTAACCAATCTTCAGACGGTGTAATTGCGTAATCGCCTAGGTTTTCTGTGCCCGCTAAACGCAGTGTAATGTCTACCCCATTTTGGCTATAAACCTGGTTACTAAAGGCGATCAGCTGGTTTATTTTAGTGTTTATATTGCTCGTAGCTGCGGCAGATTGGTCGGTATATAAAATACCAATATCAATCGTTACTGCCTGTGCTGCACTGGTTGCAAATAGCGCGCTGGCAATGGCTGCCGTAGTGATTAGTTTTTTCATTTTTATATTTCCTTACTTATGTAGTGGTTGGAAGTTTTACTGCTGATTGATTTAGTTGGGTTACTGCGTGTTGGGTTGTTCAGTTTTTTTTGGGGCAAACATATCTATAGTTTTATCTGTTTTTGGTGTGGGCGCATCTACGTGATGCTCTATGTGGTTTTGGTATAAATCGCGTTTTGCTGCAATCCAGCCATATTTACCTCTACTTTCAAAAACGTAATTGCCGCTAGGTGCTGTAAATTGCCCATAAATTGCATCGTTTCCTACGGTCATAACCGTGGTGTGCAGTTGCCCATTGGCACCAATAACTTGGCCAAATATGCTTTTATCGCCATTACTCGCCTCCGATAACGAGGTGATTTCGGCGCTGTAGGTTTCAACGGTTTGCGGGATTGAAATATCAAACGAGTCGCCAGCTTCAAGGGCGTGTAACGTATTTAGGTCGAACTCTATGTAGGCTTCGTTGTTTAAATCGCTTGGTAGTACGTTGGCGTTGGTAAGTACCTCTTTAGCTTTTGCAGATACCTTGTTTATAGCCTCAAACTGGTTGCTTTTCGCTGGTGCCTCAATGGTTTTAGGTTTTACGTTAACGGGATCTTTACTCATATCAATGGGCTGTGGTGCTTTTTTATTTGCTGCAAATTGAGAGTCAACGGGCACTATATCCACTGCAACAGGCGCCGTTACCTGCTGAGGTTTTTCGGTATTAAATAGCAGCTGATAAATAGCAAATGCAGATAGACCAAGGGCAACAATTATTAAAATAGCGCGTTTCATTTGTTTCTCTTACGGGGTTTTTAGTTAACTAATTGTTACGTTTTATATCATCTAGAGAATTAGATCAAGTTGATGGTGATAGTATAAAAGTGCTAATTATTTGCATTGTAAATGATTGTAAATAAACAATTTACCTATAATGGGTTTGGTTTGTTGAGCTAAAAAGGATGGGTTTTTATAGAGTTTTAGCGGGGTGTAAGCGTAAGCGAATAATTGTTTTTGTTTTTAATTTGGCAATGAAAGGTGTGATCTTTATAGGTAAAAAAAATTTTAAAATAATGAATATTTTTCACGCTTAATAGCGTAAACGCTAATTGCAAAGCGTAAATAGGCAACGTATGTTGTGGGCTTAAAAATCTAAAATTAAGAGGGATTTTATGACGTTTTCCGATCAGCTGCTTAATCGAGCAACCGCAGGGTTGGTGGCTGTTATTATTGGTTTTTCAAGTTCTATTGCGCTTATTTATCAAGTTGTTATAACCCTTGGCGGCACGCCCGATTTAGTCGCAAGCTGGCTTTTAATGCTAGGGCTGGTAATGGGCATAACCACTATTGGGTTGTCGTATTATTATAAAGTTCCCGTTTTAATTGCATGGTCTACCACCGGGGCGGCTTTACTTATTTCCAGCGCGCAGGGCTACCATTTAGGCGAAGCCATTGGTGCATTTATGTTTGCCGCTACATTGGTTTTTGTGTCGGGGGTTACCGGTTGGTTTGAAAAAATAATGAACCGTATACCGAGCGAACTTGCCTGTGCCATGCTGGCAGGCGTATTGGTCACCTTTGGTATAGATGTATTTAATTTTATGAATGAGCTACCACTGGTTATAGGCCTAATGGTGCTTATGTATTTTTTAGGAAAACGATTTTTTGCGCGTTTTGCCATGCTTAGCGTTTTAGTTGCAGGCGTGCTACTGGCGTGGCAAATGGGGCATATTGATACAGGCGCTATTCATTGGAAAATAAGTGAGTTTGCATACATAGCACCGGTGTTTAACTTGCAAGCGTGTATAAGTATTGGCTTACCACTTTATATAGTAACCATGACCTCACAAAACTTACCGGGTATTGCTGTACTAAAGGCTCATAATTATAAAGCGCCTATCTCGGCTACGCTTAATGTAACTGGTTTTATTAATATTTTAACAGCCCCGTTTGGTACGTACTCTATTAATTTAGCCGCTATTACCGCTGCTATTTGTATGAGTGATGAGGCCGATAAAAGCCCCGATAAACGCTATTGGGCAAGTATTGCCGCAGGCGTATTTTATATTGTTATGGCACTTTGCGCGGCAACGCTTGTTGGTTTAGTGGCAAGTTTACCGCAGGCATTAATTTTAGCCTTAGCGGGTATTGCGTTGTTTGGCACCATTGCTAATAGCTTGCAGCAAGCTTTAAGCTCAGCCCAATATACAGAGGCCGCAATAGTTACATTTTTGGTAACCGCGTCTGATTTAACCATGCTCTCGGTGGGCTCTGCGTTTTGGGGAATAATTGCCGGCGTTTGTACGTTGATGATCACCCGTAAAAGTTAAATAAAAGTGCCTATGAATAGGTTAAAACAGGTAAAAGCGTTGCTTTTAAAACGCCAGCAAGCTGCGCGTCTACAGGGTAATTTACCTCGGTGTTAATTTTGTTGGTAGGCGCGAAGCTTGCTCGCGCAAAATAGTGGCTATGACATTTAATAAATGCTTACCTTACAATTAAAAAAGCGGTGTTAAATTTAAAACCGCTTTTTTACGTTAAGGCAATAAAGATGTGTTTAAAGCATTGGTTTTAGCACATCATATAAAGCGTTAATGTGATCGTCTCTGTCGTTTAAAGCGGCTATGTAACGGTACTTTTCGCCGCCTGCATTTTCAAAAATTTCGCGGTTTTCTTCTTCAAGCTCTTCGAGTGTCTCTAAGCAATCGGCGCTAAAAGCAGGGCTTAAAATTGCTACGTCGGTAATGTTTTCATCAGGTAACGATGCAAGCGTGGCGTCGGTGTATGGCTTTAACCATTCGGCTTTACCAAAGCGGCTTTGAAAAGTGCTAATTACTTTATCTTTATCAAGGCCTAGTTTTTCAACCACTAAACGCGTGGTTTGCAAACATAGGCAGTGGTATGGGTCGCCTCTATCTAAAAATAGCTTTGGCATACCGTGGTATGAAAAAACTAATTTTTGTGGCATGCCGTTTTTTTCTAAATCTTCACTAATGCTGCTAGCTAATGAATCAATGTAAGCGGTGTTTTTGTGATAACCATTTACAAAGTGTAGCTCTGGCACCCAGCGCCATTTTTGCAATACTCTTGATACGGCATCAAATGTTGAGCCGGTGGTAGGGCTTGAATATTGCGGGTAAAGCGGTAGTACAATTATGCGCGTTAGGCCTTTATCGCGCAGCTCTTCTAGGCCCGCCTCTATTGAAGGGTTACCGTAACGCATGGCCATAACAACTTCGGTATTGGTGTAACCTTGCTCTTGGAGTAGCGCGTTTAGTTTGTCGCGTTGCAGGCGGGTAATATGTGTTAGCGGCGAGCCGTTTTCGGTCCAAATGCTTTCGTATAGTTTTGCTGAGCGCTTAGGGCGAATACGCAAAATTATACCGTGCAGTATTATCATCCACACTAAACGTGGAATTTCTACAATGCGCGGATCGGATAAAAATTCACGTAAGTAGGTACGCAGTGCCGCAGGGGTGGGCGCGTCTGGACTGCCTAAGTTGGTAAGTAAAATGCCCGTTTTTTGATTAAAACGTCCGTCGTGGGGATTGTCAGTGACTGCAGAAAATCGCGACACGCTGTGCTCCTTAAAGCAATGTGATACCAATTCGCAATAATACTTAATCATTTTGCGGGGCTAAACGTGTTGCTACCAGCGTTAAGCAACTCTCATTTAGAACAACTAAATAGCAAATTTTTTGCCTAGCTATCAACACGTTTTTCCACCCTCAAAATAAATTACTTAATTAAGCGGATTGGTATTAAACAGTTTAAAATTTATACCCAGATTAACAGGTACCTGTTTGAATTAGTTTAGCTTATTTACGGTAATTGTAACGAAAAAAGCCACAGTTTAGATCATTCATTTAGCGCTTTTTACCATTATTCTAAACGGGGTCGGTTTTTTGGCTTCTAGTTGCTGTAGTTTTTCGATGGATTTTTTACCAAACACATGGCCTTTAGGTAACAACATAATACCGCTGTGGCTGTGTAACGTATGGCCTAAAATCATATTGGCTTTTAGCTCTTGAGCGCTGCATATAATGATAGAGCCCGCATTATTAAGTTGCTCATTTAATTTGCTATGGCTTGCCTCGAGTGCGCGCACAATTTTAGGGTGGTAAAAAGTGCCACTGTACATTTTAACGCTTTCGAGCGCATCGCTGTGGCGCTCTTTGTCTGTGGGGCTTTGGCTTTGTTCAAATGCGTTCCAATAATCGCGAGCAACGCTAAGCACCATAGCGCCAATAGGGATGTCGTTTGCTGCTAATCCTTTTGGTAAACCGTTACCGTTAAAGCGCTCATATTGATGATAAATTGCATCAGATACATCATGTAAATGTATAGCAGGCATAAGCATTAATTGTGCTGTGCTTGGGTGTGTATAAAAGGCTTTGCGCTGTTGCTCGCTTAGCCGGCTCACTGGCTTTTTATAGAGCTCAGGGTCCATAGCAAGCAAACCTATTTGCGCTAAATAACCCGCCATGGGGGCTAAATCTATACTTTTTTGCGAGAGGTTTAAGTACAGTGCTATTTGGGTGCAGGTGTCGGCAATTTTTTGCGCTTTGTTGCCATCTAAGTACGGATTGGCGTTTATAAAATTATAAAGTAGCTCCACGGTGGCTTTGTGTTCGTGTTTTTCGCGCTCGTTGGCATCTTCTAGCTGTTTAAGTACCTGCTTAATTTGCTTTGTACGCTTTTCTACTCGTTGCTCTAACGAGTTATTTAATTCGAGAAGTTCTTTGTTTTGCTGTTTTACTTGCTGCTCGAGTTGCTTGTTTTGTTTTTTTAGCCGAAATTTTTCGATGCTGTCGTTTATGCTGCGCAAAAGCATATCGTTTTGCCATGGCTTTTGTATGTAGCCGTTAATTTGCGCTAGGTTTACAGCGGCTAGGGTGGTTTCTATTTCGGCGTAGCCGGTTAATAAAATACGTTGTGTTTCGGGGGCTTTGTTACGGGCTTGCTCTAAAAATTGCGCGCCATTCATGGTGGGCATTTTCATGTCGCTAATAATTAAGCTAAATTCGTGGCTGTTTAAAAGCTCAAGCGCTTGCACTGGGCTTTTGCAGGTCATAAAACTAAAGTTATTATTTTTTAATAAGGAGGTTAGTGAGCGCAGAACAATTTCGTCGTCATCAACACAAAGTACATCTACGGCAGTGATTGAATGTGCAGCGTCTGCTGGTTTGGTCATAGTGCTACCTTTTAAAATAATAAGCATAGCCTAAAAATTGCCCTTAGTTTGCATAATTACGTATGGCAAACTAAACGTTATACATGGATGCGTATTTATGGAGCGAATAGGATGAGCACTTTAACCGACGACTACAAACAAGCCTTTTTAGATGAGCAGCAAAAGCGTATAGCCGCAGAGCAACTGCTTGCCGATAAAAGCCAATTGTTAGTTGTGTTAAATGGCGAACTAACCAAAAACGTTGCGGAGCTGTCTTTGTATCAGCAAATGTTTGTTCAGGCCGACAAAATGGCAAGTGTGGGTGTTTTGTCTTGCAGTATTGCGCACGAAATAAATAACCCGCTTTCGTATGTAATTAGTAATATAGAAAGCTTGCAATATGTTAGCCCTCTTTTATCAAAATCTCTTCACTATAACGAGCAGTTTTTAACCGGCCAATTAAATTCAGGGCAATTTAAAAACGTGTTGGTTGATCTAAAAAAACAATACGAACTGGCATGGAATGGACACGAAATTTACTCGCAGTTGAGCGAAAGCCTAGATGGTTTAAAGCGCATAAAGCAAACCGTGCATAATTTATTAAACCTTAGCCAATTTACAAGTACCCATAACAAGCAATATTTAGATGTAAGCGAGGTTGCAGGCTCTGCTTTAGGCGTGTTGCAAGGGCAGCTTAAATACTGCGAAATAAAAACCAATTTTGAGCAAGTGCCGCTTATTTGGGGGGAGCTGTCGTCTATTCATCAAATTTTTGTTGAGCTGTTATTAAATGCTCAACAAGCGTGCGAACATGAATTAGAAAAAGGCACCATTATTGAACTAAGCGTAACGCAGCAAAATGAGGGGGTATGTATAAAAGTGAAAGATAACGGTTGTGGAATGGATGAAAATACCCAAGCGCACCTTTTTAAGCCTTTTTTTACTACACATAAAACAGCCCACTCATTAGGAATAGGAATGACCGTTGTTAACTTTATTTTGCAAGATCACGGCGGAAAAATAGAAGTTAGTAGTACTTTAGGAACAGGTACTACCATTTGTTGTTGGTTACCCGTAAAAGTACAAGAAAGCGTGATAAATCCATTGTAAATAAAGTGTTAATTTAATTTGAGATTGAAATTAAAAGCCTTAATTGTATGTGTTTTGAACAAGTTTAAGTGTTATTTTTTAGTATTTACATTTTTTTGCATAGTTAGACCTATTATTTAGTTTTTTTCATTTCTTTTTATTTGCATATGTTGCTAGGATGTTCCCCAGTGCGATGCGTTACATCGCAATAACAAATATTAAAGAACACACTAAACAGGGTCGTCACCATGTCAACATACCGTTTAAATACATTAGCTGCCGCTGTTGCGTTTGCCGTAAGCGCACCAAGCATTGTAAGCGCTCAAGAAGCACCTGTTGAGGCTGCACAAAATATCGAACAAATTTCTGTATTAGGGTCGCGCGTTTCTAACCGTACCTCTACTGAGTCTTCGTCACCTATTGATTTAATAGACGCTGATGATTTAAACAAAGGCGGCTTTACAGAACTAGGGCAGAGTCTGCAAGCTACTGCCCCGTCGTTTAACTTTTCTCGTACGCAAGTATCTGATGGCTCAGATTTATTTAGACCAGCAACGCTGCGCGGCTTACAGCCAGATCAAACGTTAGTGTTGGTTAACGGTAAGCGCCGTCATAATCAGTCTATTTTTGGCCTTAATGGCACTGTAGGTGCAGGCGCTGCCGGCACCGACATGAACGCCATTCCGCTAACTGCGCTTAAAGGTGTAGAAGTACTACGCGATGGCGCAGCAGCTAAATATGGCTCTGACGCGATAGCTGGCGTAATTAATTTATCGCTTAATAATTCAACTGGCGTAACAACGGGTTACGTACAGTACGGCGGCACCAGTGAAGGCGACGGCGATACGCTTTCTGCAGGTTTAAATCGTGGTTTTGACTTAGGTAACGAAGGCGGCTTTATTAATTTATCGTTTGAGTATCGTGATGCCGATGGCACTAACCGTGCAGAGCGCGATACCGGAGGGTCGTTAAATGTTGAGCCAGGTACGCTGAGTGAAGATGTACGTTGGAGCCAAGGTAACTCAGAAAGTGAATTTACCTCGTTGTTTTACAACATGGCTTTGCCAATGGGCGACAGCGAATTGTACTCATTTGGTGGCTATTCTGAGCGTACCGCGCTGGGTAATGGTTTTTACCGTAACTTTAACGAAGCGTCTAAAAATGTAACGCAAGTATACAGCGATGGCTTTTTACCCCGCATTTATAACGAAGCTGAAGATATTTCAGTAGCGGTTGGTTTTAGAGGCGATATAAACCCAGATTGGGGATACGATGTATCGGCAGTGTATGGCGAAAACAAATACGACTTTACCTCACGTAATACTATAAATGCCTCTTATGCGGCGGAGTACGTATTTAATAACCCAGATGCAAGCGATGCCGATATAGCAGCCAATGCAGGCCCAAGCGGCGGTTACTCTGGTGGTTTTAGATTTGATCAAACAACAGTTAATGCTGATTTTAACGGCATTGTTGATATTGGCCGCAATGAGCCTTTATATGTAACTATTGGTGCAGAATACCGTAAAGAAAACTACGAAATAGTCCCTGGCGATGAAGCCTCTTATGCATGTGGCTTGGCAAATACCGATGCTTCGTACCCTTCAGCAAACGATCCTGATCAATTTGCTGAGTGTGGTTTTCAGGCTTATAACGGTTTGCGCCCAGAGGCAACAAACAAGAGCGATCGCCACAGCTATGCGTTTTATGTAGATGTAGAAACCATGGTAACGGATGCATGGAACGTAAGTGGTGCGCTGCGCTATGAAGACTTTTCAGATGCGGGCGATGACTTAATTGGTAAATTAGCAACACGTTATGAATTTAACGATGACTTTGCAGTACGTGGTGCGGTATCTACTGGTTTTAGAGCGCCATCGCTTCAGCAAAGTGGTTATACCGCATTTACAACTAACCTAGGCTCAGATGGCACACTTACGCAGTCGTTCACTGCAAATACGGGTACTGCTTTTCCAAGTGCGTTAGGGGTTGATACTTTAGAGCTTGAAACCTCAACTAACTACAGTGCTGGCTTTGTTTACGATGTAACAAGCGAGCTTTCGTTAACGGTTGATTTTTACCGCGTAGAAATTAAAGACCGTATTACGCTTGGTAGTTTACTTTCTGCAGAGGACGTTGCCTTTAGCGATGAAGCCGTAGCCGCGCTTCAAGCAACCGGCGCAGTGCAAGCTAATTACTTTTCAAACTCTGTAGATTCAACTACACAAGGTGTTGATATTATTGCCTCTTACCGTACTGATGTAGAGGGCGGTAATTTTGGAGTAACGTTTGCGGGTAACTTAAACGACACTAAAATTGATAACGTGAACGCAGAAGAAGGTATTCCTGAGTCGGTGGCGTTTGATGATTTACAACGCAGCTTTTTTACCGACGGCCAGCCAGGCGAGCGCGCAACTTTAACGTTTGACTACGAACGTGATGCGTATGAAACAACGCTTCGCTTTAATTACTTTGGCGAAACAGACGTTAAATACTTTGGTAATGACCATATTTCACTACCGGGTGAGCTTTCACCTACGGGGTCGTTTAAACCAACAAGTACAGTTGAATCAGCAGTACTAGTGGATTTAAACGTTAGTTACCAAATTAACGAAATATTTAACGTATCTGTAGGGGCTGATAATATTTTTGATGAAACCCCAGATGAGCTAGGCGATGACGAAGTGCTTAACTTTATTACCAACGGCGCGTTTAAATACCCTGTACGTGCATTGCCTTACGGCTTTGACGGGCGTACTTATTATGCAAAAGTAAGCTTTGAATTTTAATTATTTGAGCTAAAACTATTTAACCTGAACTCTGGTTAAGAGATATACCAACATATTTTATTATGATGATATTTAAGCTTATTTCTCTAGCCAGAGGTTTTCAGTGAAAACAAGGCGAATTTACGCGTCAATAGCTAGCCTATTGCAAGTAAATTTAACGCAGTTAGCGCTGAAAATAGCTGCTAGAGATAGATTTATTATCCAGCGTTCAGGTTACTAAGCGCAGTTATTTACTGCGCTTTTTTTATGTTTATTTATTATGAAAAAGAGCGTTAAAACACTTGCAAGGTTGAAAATTAGGCATACAATCGCCACTTTTTAAGGTTCTTATTGTTATAAATAGTTAGGAAATAAAATGGCTAAAAAATCGAAAACCAAAGCCGCAAATAATAGTGCGGTAGACACCGGCCGAGGTGTTATTAATCATAATGCGCTGGCGGCGCTAGTAACCTCTAAAGTGTTTAAACCTCAAGTGGTTAAAGCTAAAAAAGGGAAAGGCTCGTTTAAGCGCAATAACAAACACGTAGGACGAGAGTCTTATTTAATCGCGGCTTAAATAGCACCGATCAAATAAGACTTTTAACTACCTACTTTTTGCCAAGCATACGCGTAAGGGTGTTGTCTTTATCAATAATATGGTGCTTTAAAGCGCCCACAATATGTAAACCTAACGCGATAAGAAGCGCATTTGCTGTAATACCGTGAACTGTTTTTCCTATCTCTGCTAAGCCTTGGTTAAAAGCGAGGCTTTTTTGTGGGTTTTCTGGGTTGGGGTTGTGCGGTATAAGCTCTAGCCCGAACACATCCACGCCGTGCCCACCAAAGCCCGACATAATCAGCCCCGAAATAGGCATAAGTAACATGCTTATTATAAGAACGTAATGCACAATTTTAGCTAACACTTGCTCATAATTTGGGTGTTTAACATCGTGCTTTGGCCAACCATTTACAATGCGCCATGTTACTCTTAATAACGCAAAAGCAAGCAGCATTGCGCCAAATGACTTGTGCCAACTCATTAGAAAAAACGCTTTAAAGTTTTCCATATATAGGCCTGAGCCTAATAACCCAATAATTAAAATAGCTACAATCCAATGCAGGCTTATGGTGGTTTTGCTTAACGTACTTGTTGTATCTTTTGTAAGTTTCATTGTGGTTATTCCTAACTTAAAAAGTGGCGCTTAGTTGCGTGTACAATTGAATAATCTACATTAATGCAGCTAGCTTAAACTATAGAGGGTTAAAGTAGGGTTAACGAAACTTATTTTTTAAATTTAAAAGGATAAACCCGCAACGTGAAATGAAAGTTCTAGGCGCGAAGCTTGCTCGCGCAAGATGATAGTTGCTTCTCTAAAAGCGAAGCGCCTCTATACCTCTTTATGATTTATTGATCTTTAATACAAAAATGCACAAAGAGAAGAGAAAGAGGAGTAAATGAGAAGTGAAAGCTGTAGGCGCGAAACTTGCTCGCGCAAGATGCTAGTTACTTCTCTAAAAGCGACGCGCCTCTGAGCCTCTTTGTGATTAATTGAGCTTTAATACAAAAATGCACAAAGAGAAGGGATAGAGAAGTAAATGAGTAGCCAAAGTAACTTGGTATAAGCTTTTAAACGCCAGCAAGCTGTGCGTCTACAAGGTAATTTACTTCGGTGATAATTTTGTTGGTAGGCGCGAAAAGCTGACTCACGCGCGATGCTAAGCATCTAAAAATCTAGGCCACTTTCTTTTAAATTATTGGCGATGGTTTGAGAGGGGTTTTCACCAAATAACTGCGTGTAATCTTTAGTAAATTGCCCTGCGTGCCAAAACCCCCAATTGGCCGCTATGATAGATATAGGTTTAGTTAGACCAACCACTTTAAGCTCGCGCCTTACATTGTTAAGTCGGGTTAAACGTAAAAACCTAAGCGGGTTAATACCTAAAATGCTTTCGAAACTGTACTGCAACGTGCGCCTACTAACAAAAGTAAGCTCGCAAAGTTCGGTTATGGTTATTGTTTTTTGTGGGTTGGCTGCCACGTACTCTTTTACTTTATCGACCACCGCTTTACGGTGTTTGTAGCTTGGGGCTATGTTTTGCTGCGGGTTATCGGCTTGCAATAAGTGTAGTGCTAACATACTAAGCATATCTTGCTGTGACTCTGGTTTAAGCCCAAAGCCTTTGTTTATAACCATACTGTTAATAATTTGCCTTGCTGTTTGCAGCGATGAGTCACTAACCGTTAAACGAGCAGATTGTGCAGATGATAGGTTTTTAATTGTTACGCCTTGTAACTGCGCCATGTACTCAATGGAATGCCAATCAATAACCAAACCGTAAATATCAAATTGTTCAGGGGTAATTAGCTCAAAGTCGCTGCTGCTGGTACGGCACATAAATTGATTGCTCGCTACATCAAGGCCATTAATTTTACTTTGCTGCGACTGACTCGGTATGCCAAGCCAAATAGAGTTAGGGGCTATGTTGCATTGCTGGCGCAGCGCACGCTCGGTGTATTCTTTAAAAGCATGAATATCGTTGTAATTTACGCCTTCTATACAGCCATAAAAGCGGCCATCGCTTACTTGGTCGTACTTTTGCTGCCATTGAGTGAGGTTGTGGGCTTGCTCGTCAATATCGTGCGTGTATACCTTGCTCTTTTGTGGTGCGTTGTTGCTGCCTTGCTGCGCCATATAGGTGATGCTCTTTTAAAGTAAACATATTTTTAGTTTAAGTGAATGCCAAATAAAGGCATTAACTTACTGAAATAAAATAATAAAACGTGATTTGCCAAAATTCGATAGCCACTTGGTACAAATTAAGCCTTCTTGTGACTATTCAAAATTGATTTATAGCTTATATGAGGCAAGACCTATACCAAGGTTTGTAATATTAGTTATGCGGAGTAAATCATGGGGCATATGTACAGTTATACTTTAGGAACACATACTTATCAATTCAAGAGCTTAGCGCAGTTAATGGCTAAAGCTACGCCGCAGCGCTCGGGTGATAGGTTAGCGGGAGTTATTGCACAATCGGCACAAGAGCGCGCTGTAGCGCAGATGACATTGGCCGAAGTACCGCTAAAAACATTTTTAAACGATGTACTTATTCCCTACGAGCAAGACGAAATTACACGCCTTATTATTGATGAGCACGATGCAAACGCTTTTAAGCTTATATCGCACTTAACCGTGGGAGATTTTAGAAACTGGTTATTAAGTGATTTTGCAACGCCTGCGGTACTTGCAAGTGTTAGGCAAGCCATTACCCCTGAAATGGCCGCTGCGGTAAGTAAAATAATGCGTAATCAAGATCTCATACTTGTTGCTAAAAAGTGCCACGTAAAAAGCGCGTTTAGAAACACCATAGGTTTGCCTGGGCATTTATCGACCCGTTTGCAACCTAACCACCCAACCGATGACATAAATGGTATAGCTGCCTGTATGCTCGATGGCCTTTTATACGGCAATGGCGATGCGGTAATTGGCATTAATCCCGCCACCGACAACGTAGCACAAGCCATTAAGCTAATGACGCTGATGGATGATGTTATTCAAAAATACGAAATTCCAACACAAAGCTGTGTGCTTACCCATGTGACTAACACCATAGAATGCATAGAAGCAGGCGCTCCGGTTGATTTGGTGTTTCAGTCAATAGGCGGTACAGAAGCAACAAATTCAAGCTTTGGTTTTAATTTAAATACACTAGCTGAGGCGCAAGATGCTGCGTTGAGCTTAAAGCGTGGCACGGTTGGCAATAATGTAATGTATTTTGAAACCGGGCAAGGCAGCTCGCTTTCGGCTAATGCACACCATGGGCTTGACCAACAAACCTGTGAGGCGCGTGCCTATGCTGTAGCGCGTAAGTTTAACCCTTTATTAGTTAATACCGTTGTAGGCTTTATTGGCCCCGAGTATTTATTTGATGGTAAAGAAATTACCCGCGCAGGGCTTGAAGATCACTTTTGTGCCAAGCTTTTAGGCATACCTATGGGGTGCGATGTGTGTTACACCAACCACGCCGAGGCCGACCAAAACGATATGGATAACTTACTCACCTTATTAGGCGTGGCGGGATGCTCGTTTGTAATGGGGATTCCAGGCTCGGACGATATTATGCTTAATTACCAAACTACCTCATTTCATGATGCCTTATATGTGCGCCGAGTTTTAGGCTCGCGCCCAGCGCCAGAGTTTGAAGCGTGGCTTAGCAAAATGAAAATTATGGAAAATACCGCCGAGACTATTTTATCAAACACCTTACCAACTGCCTTTGCTAAGCCATTAAAAGCAGTACAAGGAGGGATGTAATGAAAGCGGTTAAAAGCATAAACACGCAAAGCAGCAACGATCACGATAATGGCAAAGTGGTTGAAAACCCATGGAGCGATTTACGCCGTTTTACCGATGCCCGTATAGGTCTTGGCCGCGCAGGCATTAGTTTACCTACAGCTGAAATGCTAGCGTTTCAACTATCGCATGCTCAGGCGCGCGATGCGGTTAACTTTCCGTTAGATATTAGCGAAATGGCAAAAACTCTTAGTGCTATTGATGCGCTTAGCGAGGCTGAAAAACCGCTAAGTGTACAAAGTGAGGCTGTTGATCGTGTTACTTATTTACAGCGCCCCGATTTAGGCCGAAAGCTAAACCAAGCAGGGCGTACAACGCTTTTAAACACTATGCAAAGTAGGCAAAGCAGAACACAGGCGCAATACGATTTAGCCATTGTGGTAGTTGATGGGCTATCGTCGTTGGCGGTACAAAAAAACGCAGCGCCATTTATAAGCGAGCTTTTAAAGCAACTTCCTACTGAGCCCTCACCTTACAAAATTGCGCCAATTACCCTAGTAGAGCAAGGCCGCGTAGCGATTGGTGATGACATTGGCGAGCTGTTAAACGCACAAGTGGTAATGGTATTAATTGGTGAGCGCCCGGGGCTTAGTTCCCCTGACAGCCTTGGCCTTTATTTAACGTGGGAGCCTAAAACAGGGCTTAATGATGCCTGCCGTAATTGTATTTCTAACATTCGCCCTGCTGGGCTTAGTTACTTTGAGGCTGCCCGAAGAGCCGTATATTTACTGCAAGAGGCCAAAAAGTGCGGGCTTACTGGGGTTAACTTAAAAGACAGAACACAAGACGATGTAATAGAGCATCAGGTTCAAACCACAAATTTTTTAATCGCGGAATAAAACCATAAAAAGAGGTCAATATGTCTAATAACAATAAAGAGTATCTTGCACAAAGGCAGTTAAAAAGTGGCACTGCGGGCTGGTTATTGCTTGCAGGGCTAGGGGTGTCGTATGTAATTTCGGGCGACTTTGCAGGCTGGAACTTTGGCATAGCCGAAGCCGGCTGGGGCGGATTTGCCATTGCTGCGGTGTTAATGGCAATAATGTATTTAACGCTGGTGTTATCGCTTGCTGAAATGTCGGCAGCAATTCCTGCGGCGGGTGGCGGTTACAGTTTTGCACGACAAGCAATGGGCCCAGCTGGGGGTTATTTAACTGGCCTTGCGGTATTAATTGAATATGCATTAGCCCCCGCGGCCATTGTTATATTTATTGGCTCGGCGGTTGAGGCGTTAACAGGTTTTAATGGCCCGTGGGTATATACACTGTTTTATTTAACGTTTGTGGGTATTCACTTAGCGGGTGTGGGTGAAGCGCTAAAAGTAATGATGGTGATAAGTGGTTTAGCAGTATTGGCTATTATTGCCACCGCCGTGGCGTTAATTGCTAATTTTGACGCGGCTAATTTATTTGATGTTGCGGTAACTAATGCCGCAGGTGCAAATGAATTTTTACCACTTGGTTGGTATGGTGTGTGGGCTGCATTGCCTTTTGCTATGTGGTTATTTTTAGCAGTAGAAGGCGTGCCGCTTGCAGCCGAAGAAGCTAAAAACCCAGCTAAAGATGTACCTAAAGGCATTATTGGCGCTATGTTATTTTTACTGTTTACCGCTTTACTTGTTGTGGTATTAGTTCCCGCTGCCGGTGGTGCAAACGCAATGGGCGCCAGTGCAGTTCCTTTAGTTGATGCGCTTAACGCCACGGGCAATACAAGCTTAGCCACTGTGGTAAATATTTTAGGATTAGCTGGTTTGGTCGCGTCGTTCTTTTCGATTATTTATGGCTATAGTCGCTTAGTGTTTGCGCTTTCGCGTGCAGGCTATTTACCGCGTTCGTTATCAATTACTACAGAGCGCAAAGTGCCCGCGCGAGCGTTGATTGTCCCCGCTATTTTTGGATTTATTGCCTCACTGAGTGGCGAGGGCGATTTAATGCTAGCCATGGCGGTGGTAGGTGCAACGGTATCGTATGCGTTAATGGCGCTGAGCCATATTATGTTACGTATTAAGCAACCTAATTTAGCTCGTCCTTATAAAACGCCAGGTGGCGTGGTTACATCGGGTATTGCGCTAGTGTTATCGCTTATTGCATTAACGGGTGTGTATGCGTTTGACCCTCGTGCATTTTTATACACCGTAGTGCTATTTGTGATTGGTGCAGCTTATTACTTTGGCTATAGCGCTAAGCATTTAGTCGCTAAAAGTGCAGATGAAGAGTTTGCAATGCTTGCCGATGCTGAAGCGGACTTAGCCGCCTCAAATTAAGGGGGTTAACACTAGGGTAAAAGCGTTGCTTTTAAAACGCCAGCAAGCTGCGCGTCTACAAGGTAATTTACCTCGGTGTTAACTTTGTCGGTAGGCGCGAAGCTTGCTCGCGCAAAATGCTAGTTGCTTCTCTAAAAGTGAAGCGCCTCTAAACCTCTTAGTGATTGTATTGGTTTAATATTTACGCGCTATCGCTCATTATGCCAGCACGCTGAGGGTCTACAAGGTAAGGTATAGCTCCGGTGTTAATGTTAACATTGTGGGCACCAAGCTTGTTCAGGGTTGATGTACAGCTTTTCATTAATTGTAAATTAAATACCACCACCGAGGACACAGAGGCGCTTCGCGCTGCACAGAGAAAACACGGGGATTGGTTAATCGCTTCTTCTGCTCTTCTTCACTTCTCGGTGGTGACATAATCACTTTTAAACAAAAGCAATGTGCGCCTAAAAACTATGAACTAACCACGTAGCAGGAGCTTACCTCGCGTTTGGTATTGAATTTTTTCGCGGCATAAAGCCGCTGCTACTCATTAATTCAACCACAGAAGCCACAGAGGCGCTTTGCGCTACACAGAGAAAACACGGTGATTGGTGAGCAATTTCTCCTGCTCTTCTCCTTCACTTCTCGGTGGTGACATAATCACTTTTAAACAAAAGCAATGTGCGCCTAAAAACTATGAACTAACCACGTAGCAGGAGCTTACCTCGCGTTTGGTATTAAATTTTTTCGCGGCATAAAGCCGC
>NZ_JAQREO010000025.1:0-25637 GCF_028599385.1 Pseudoalteromonas sp. CST2 | reverse complement strand
GCACCTAATTTGCTTGGTAACCATAGCGTTTTGGACCCACCTGACCCCATGCCGAACTCAGTAGTGAAACGAAACAGCGCCGATGATAGTGTAGCATTTGCTATGTGAAAGTAGGACATTGCCAGGCCCCAAATACAAGAAAGCCCGACTCGAAAGAGCCGGGCTTTTTTACGTCTGCAGAAAAGTGAAATGCGGACAATTAATGCACACTCATCTACTTCTAGAATGTAGGTCGGGCGAGCGTAGCGACTCCCGACACAATGATAATGTCCCATTTGCTATGTGACTCTCTACCGCTGTGGGCACTACGACATCGCCAGGCTCCAAATACAAGAAAGCCCGACTCGAAAGAGCCGGGCTTTTTTACGTCTACAGAAAAGTAAAAATACATTCCAGATATTATTCGCACAGTCTCCTATTCGCACAGTCTCCACAACCGCCGTAGCGTGGGTTGAGTATCACGAAACCCGCGGATAAGGCTCGCCGCACATCTTTGTATGGTAAATATAGCGTTTCAGCAGTGAGCTTTACGAGTACTTTAGCGTAATTATGCTTGTGCGTAGTTAGATTTATTACCTAGCCAGCGATGAATTAAAGGGTCTATAAGGTCGGGGTTTTGCTTTAGCATTTGCTGCGCAATGGGCCTGACTTGATTTAGCGTGTGTTTATCTCGAGTAAGATCCGCTATTTTAAATTCTGCTAAGCCAGTTTGTTTAGTGCCGAGCACTTCACCTGGCCCACGTATTTCTAAATCTCGCTCTGCGATGACAAAGCCATCGTTACTGTCTCTTAATACACCTAAACGTTTTTGAGCGGTGTGAGAAAGAGGGGCGTGATATAACAGTACGCAATGCGAAGCGGTTGCTCCTCGTCCTACGCGCCCGCGTAATTGATGTAATTGTGCTAATCCTAAGCGTTCAGGATTTTCTATGATAATTAAACTGGCATTGGGTACGTCTACACCTACTTCTATTACTGTTGTTGCAACAAGTACATGAATATTGCCTGCTTTAAAGTCGCTCATGATCGCTTGTTTTTCAGCGGCTTTCATACGGCCATGAACGAGCCCGACATTAAGCTCTGGCAACGCCTCTTTTAATTGTAATGCGCTGTCTTCAGCTGCTTGGCATTGTAGGGCTTCTGATTCGTCAATGAGGGTACATACCCAATAAACCTGTCTGCCTTGTTCGTTACAGGCAAGCTTAACACGGTTTATTATATCGTCTCGGCGTGTATCAGGAATGGCAACAGTGGTTATAGGTGTGCGCCCAGGTGGTAACTCATCTATCACTGAGGTTTCTAAATCGGCATAGGCCGTCATAGCTAATGTACGCGGAATGGGGGTTGCGGTCATGACTAACTGATGAGGGTAACAATTACCAAATTTGCCTTTTTCACGCAGTGAGAGGCGCTGATGAACACCAAAGCGATGTTGCTCATCTATGATAATCAATACTAAGTTATTAAATTTTACCTCGTCTTGAAATAGGGCGTGCGTTCCTACTATCATTTGCGCTTCCCCTGAGGCGATTTTTTCAAGTGTATTAGTACGCTCTTTTCCTTTAGTTTTACCGCCTAGCCAGGCAACGTTAATCCCAAGACTTTCAAACCATTGCTTGAAATTTATTCCGTGTTGTTCAGAAAGGATTTCTGTAGGTGCCATTAGGGCAACTTGAAAACCTTGCGCTATTGCTGTTAATGCACTTAAAGCTGCAACCAGTGTTTTACCTGAGCCTACATCACCTTGTACTAATCGCATCATGGGGTAGGCATGCTGTAAATCCCCTTTTATTTCGGCTACAACTCTATTTTGTGCATTAGTCGGCGCAAAAGGGAGTTGCGCTAAAAATTGGCTCTCTAATGTATTTGTAGGGCTTAGGGAAACTGCACTTACTTGCTGCCCTTGCTCGCGTACTTTTAATAAGCTTAAGTTTTGGGCAAGTAGCTCTTCAAATACTAAGCGTTGTTGTGCCGGATGCATGCCTTGTTCAAGCGAAATAATGTCAACATCATTCGCAGGGCGATGAAGTAGTAATAAAGCGTCACTTAATTGCATATGTGAGGGTTGCCATTTTTCAGGGATAAGCTCTTCAACAGAATACTTATGTAATAAATTGATGGCTTGTTCACTTAACGCTCTAATTGATAATTGTTTTAAGCCTTCGGTGGTTGAATACACGGGGGTTAGTGTTGCGGCGGTTGGTTGCTCGTTTGGGGTATCGCTAATGCTGTATTCTGGGTGGCTCATTTCAAAACCAACGCGCCCGCGTCTTACCTCACCAAAGCAACGGATTATTTTGCCACTGCTAAATGCGTTTTTTTGCGCTGCTGTAAAATTAAAAAACCGTAAAGTAAGCCTACCTGTACCATCGTTTATTTGCACCACTAACATACGCCGTTTACCAAAGGTCACTTGGCTTGTTTCTATTGTTGCCTCAACAGTGCAGTGGCTGTGTAAAGTAACATCGTTAATAGCATAAATACGGGTACGATCTTCATAGCGTAAAGGCAAATGAAAGAGCATATCTTGCACGGTAGCTATACCTAGCTTTTGTAGGCGTTCGGCCATTTTTGGGCCTACCCCTTTAAGTTCTGTTATAGGGTATTGGCTTAAGCTAGGTTTAGACAATGTAGGCTCAAATCTGTTTATTTGTGAATGAGTTAAGTGTACTCACAGGTTTGCTAAGCATCAAGCATGTTTTAAAGCTTGCCAAAACTGCTCGTTAGCGACTATTTCACCTTCTTCATCGAGTGGTGGGTAAGGTAGGTTTTTTAATCTACATTGTTTAGCAATAACTGGGTGATACCCTTCAAAATACATAGGGTGTTTAATCTCTTCACTTAGCATATCGCGCTTATATAGCCCTGCTTTTTCTCGTTGCTGCTGTGCTTCAAATAAAATAAGCGCAGCAGCTACTGATACATTAAGTGACTGCACCATGCCTTGCATAGGAATAATAATATTTTGATCGGCGTGTTTTAGCGCGCGCTCAGAAATTCCCGTTTTTTCTTGGCCAACGATTATAGCTGTGGGTTTTGTGTAATCGATTTCTCTAAAATCTACAGCATCTTCGCTCAAGTGTGTTGCTAATATTTGTACATCTGGGTTGTGCTTTCGCATCATTGCAGCAGCATCATCAATATTTTTATGCAAGTGTGTTTCTAGCCAGTTTTTACTGCCGCCAGAAGTATTATTGGTCAGCCATTTTTGGTTTTCTGGCCATACAGCATGCACATGATGGCAACCTACTGCATCAGCACTTCTTACAATAGCTGAGAGATTATGATGTTTATGTACGTCTTCTAGGCAGACTGTTAGGTCTGTTTGGCGACGTGAGAGCACGTCTTTTATTCGTTGGTAGCGATTTTGCTGCATGGTGATCCTCTTTTTTGATAATTATACGTAATTTTATCTATTAAGGCATTACTGTGCGGCTAATTGGATTTTGCAAAGAGATTAGGGTCTCGGTTGATTGAATAGCCTCTATAGCTTGTATTTTATTAATGAGCACGTCTTGCAGATGGTCGATAGACTTGGCCATTACCTTTATAAAAATGCTGTAGTTACCCGTGGTGTAATAAGCTTCAACTACCTCTTCTAATGCTTCTAGTTTAATGAGTGTTTCTGGGTAGTCGCGAGCGTTGTTTAAGTTAATACCGATAAAACAACATACATCGTAACCAAGTTGCTTTGTACTAATGCTTAATTGGGTGCCGGTAATGATGCCCGCTTGTTTCATTTTTTCTACGCGTACGTGAATTGTGCCGGCACTTACAGCAAACCGTTTAGCTAATTCTGCGTAGGCTGTACGGGCATTGGCCATTAGAGCGTGAAGTATATGTTTATCGAGATTATCGATTTGATAATTTTCCATTATTTTTGCTTACTTAAATTAGTGAATCTACATTTTTATACTGTGTAAATTAATCGATTTTACATATTAAAGCTATTTTTATTATGGGTTATTGAATTAAAAGTTTAAATCGTTACAGTAACCTCATTAAAGGCGCCTGCAGGGTGCTTTTTTATTAATAAGCAAGTAACAATAACTGGGAATGAGGCCAATTATTATGAGTTCACACTATGTGCAGCAACAGCAGCAAATAAGTAAAGTTAAGCAGTTTTTTTCACAGCAATTAGAGCAGCAACTAGGGTTAGTTGAAGTTCAGGCTCCTATTTTGGCCAAAGTAGGTGATGGCACACAAGATAACCTGAGCGGCCACGAGAATGCAGTTGCTGTTAACGTAAAAGCAATTACCGATAGCAGCTATGAAGTTGTTCATTCGCTTGCTAAATGGAAACGTAAAACGCTAGCGACTTATGGCTTTTCTGTAGGTGAAGGTATTTATACGCAAATGAAAGCGTTGCGCCCAGATGAAGACTCATTAAGCCCAATACATTCTGTTTATGTTGATCAATGGGATTGGGAGAAGGTAATTTGCCAACGTACTGAACGTACGCTCTCTACATTACAAGACACTGTTAAAGCCATTTACACTGGCATCAAGCAAACAGAGCAGTTTGTAAGTGAAAGCTTTGGTATAGCCCCATTCTTGCCCAATGAAATCACGTTTATACACAGTGAGCAATTACGCAAAATGTACCCTGAATTTAGCGCAAAGCAACGCGAAAAAGCCATTGCTCAAGAGTACGGTGCGGTATTTTTAATTGGTATTGGTGGTGCATTAGGTGATGGCAAAATCCATGATGTACGCGCTCCAGATTACGACGATTGGTCTACCCAAACGATTGACGGATACACAGGATTAAATGGCGATATTTTAGTGTGGAACCCTGTGTTAGAAGATGCCTTTGAAATATCATCTATGGGTATTCGTGTAAGCCCTGATGTATTAAAAGCGCAATTGAGCATAACAGGCGATGAAGAACGCCTAGCATTCGATTGGCATAAAGCGTTACTAGAAGAAGCTTTCCCACAAACAATTGGTGGCGGAATAGGGCAATCGCGCTTAGCAATGTTATTACTGCAAAAGCAGCATATTGGACAAGTCCAAGTAGGTGTATGGCCAAAGCAAACGCACGATACGGTAAGTGGCTTACTGTAAATTATAAAGGGCGCTAAATGCGCCCTAATGTGTTTTAAAGTTTATTTCTACTTTATTGTTTTGTAGGTTTATATTGCAAGGTGGGTAGTTGCGGGTAGTTTTTAATACTTTATCAAAAATATGGATCTCTACCCCTGAGTGTAATGATGTATTAACGACGAGATTTGCATCGCTTAGTAGGTCGTGGAGTTCATGATCTAGGGTAGATAACTTTTTCTCTAGCTGCTCAGCTTGTTGGCAATAATGCTGCTGTGTTGCGCCAATTTTTTTAATGAGCAGATTCTTCTTTTCTATATCTTTTACTTTATCTGCTTTTTCTAGTGCTGCTTGAAGGGTATCAAGCTGCTCATCGGTTTTTGCTAAATCTTTAAAGCAGTTATCTGTGTCGGCCGTTATTTCAGCGCCGGATGCGGCTAAATTGATAGCCATTTTTGCACCTGATTCATTACCTATTTCGCCAGCAATTAACACAGTTGCATCAAGAATCTCTCCACCAAAAATTTTCCCTTTGGGTAACTCTGTTTGGCCAACTTGTAATAAGTGTTTTGCTTTAATCGCACAATGGCTGGCTTGGCGGTCTATAAAAATGTTTTTGCCCTGCATATAACAGTATTGTGCGTGAGATACATGAACATCACCTTCACTTTTAATAGAGCACGACAAAGTTTTATCTTCGAGCTTTTGATGGCCAATAATGCCTTGCTTTACAGTGATGTTTCCGCCGGCTGATAATTCGCCAGATTCAACCGTGCCAAAAACAGTAATGTCGCCTTTTGCGGTGACTCGCATTCCTGGGTCAATGTTTTTAGTCACAATAACACTGCCTTCAAAATCAATATGGCCGCTTTTAACATCTACATCAGAGATGGTAAAAATATCATCAACTCGCATACCGTTAGGTATTTCTACGGGGACCCCCGCTGTTGTAGAAACAAGCTCGAGCGGATTTGTTTTTGATATTTCGGCGCCTTCGCCTGCCACTAACTTTTTATTTTCACCGGGTTTAGCCGGTAGTATGTCACCTACTACAGTGAATCCTTCTTTACCGGGAGTTGCAGGTTGCTGGCGGATTAGTACAGTGCCGGGCTCTACGCTTGCCAGTTTACCAAAGTCGCGCATATCAACACTGCCATCTTCCTTCATTTTTGGTGCTTTTAGGCGATCTTTGAGGGTTTCTACCATAGCTACAAATTTTGTTGCTGTGCCCTCTGCTGGTAGGCGGCCTTTGGCTAGAATCCCTTTTGCCACTGTTCCTGGGGGTAAGTTAAATTGTTTATCTAAAAGCTGCTCTAAAAAAGCTTGTTTGTAACCACGTACAACCCCTGCTTTTATGAGTTGTTTTTTGCCCTCTTCTAACGAAAGTACTTTACCACCATAAGCTAAGGTTAGCTCACCTATGGCTTGCATTTTATCTTCACTTAACGTTACCACAAGCGATGCATCGTGCTTACTTGCTACAACCAAGGTTGGCTCATTATTTTGCGCTTTAAAAAAATTATCAATAGCCTCGTGGTCAATTTTGCATTCGCAAAACGTCGACTTCTCGAGTGCATCAATTATAAAAGCGGCGCTAGGTGGAGCGTGCTTACTTACATCAAGTAATACGTTCCCATTATTGGCAAGCTTAAACACTAGTTAATCCTTTTCTACTACTTAAGTTAAGATTGATTTTATTGCATGATTACAGAGTGCTAGATATTTACATGTGAGTCAAGAAAGGGCGATAAACAAAGGCTAGCAGTAAAAAATAGAGCTATAAAGGGGGTTTATAGCTCTGTATTTATTAATTAGTTGAAGGAAGTTCCATAATGCCGTCAATTTCAACTTGTGCGCCTTTTGGAAGAGCACGTACACCTAGTGCTGCACGAGCAGGATAAGGCTGCTTGAAATATTGGCTCATTACTTCATTAACAGTGGCAAAGTTTGATAAGTCTGTTAGGTAGATATTAATTTTAACAAGATCTTGGATTTTACCGCCTGCTTCTTCACACACCGCTGTAATGTTTTTAAATACTTGATGTGTCTGCTCGCTAAAGTCTTCTGAAACCATTTCCATTGTTTCTGGGACAAGTGGAATTTGTCCAGATAAATAAACGGCAGTACCTACTTTAACCGCTTGGCTATAAGTGCCGATAGCAGCAGGTGCTTTTTCGGTAGAAATAAATGCTTTATTCATGAGTTTCCTATTTTACTTTTTACGATAGACTCTTTGTACATCAGGCATCACGCGAATGCGGCGCATAATATTAGCAACATGGACGCGGTTTTTAACGGTAACGCCCAAGTCTATCACATATAAATTACTTTCTTTTTCGTCGGTAGTGATCTCAACAATGTTGGCTTGGGTTGTAGCAACAACATTTGTGAGTTTAGCCAAAGCCCCTTGGTGATTAATTATTTCCACCCGTAGCGCAGCTATATATTCTTTTTCTGGATTGTCATCCCATTTTACAACCAGGTATTTTGAGCGTTCGTTTTCCCAGCCGCGAATATTTTTACATTCTTGGCGGTGAACGGTAAGCCCTTTACCTTGGCTAATATGTGCAGTGATGGCATCCCCTGGTACAGGTCGGCAACACTTAGAATAATTAACCAACATGCCTTCGGTACCAATAATGGTTGCTTTGGCTTGTTTGCTAATATCTGACAAGTCGTCGCTTTCTTCTTGCAATAAGCGTTTAGCGATTAACACGCTCATTAAGTTACCTGCGCCTATTTCTACCAGTAATTCTAATACTGTAGATAGTTCGTGCTCTTCGAGTACGCGGGCTATGTTTTCATCGGCAATGCTGTCGAGCTTATTTTCACCCAAGGCAGAATCGAGTAAGCGTCGGCCTAATAACAATGCTTCTTCTTGGTGTTGGCTCTTAAGGTAGTTTCTTATCCCTAAACGGGCTTTACCTGTAACTATAAAGTTTAACCACGTTGCATTAGGGTGTGCACCCGAGCTGGTAATAATTTCAACACTTTGCCCAGTATCTAAGGCTTTGCTTAGCGGGTAAGGTTTACGGTTTACCCTTGCACCTACACAAGTGTTACCTACATCAGTATGCACCGCGTAAGCAAAATCAACCGCGGTAGCGCCCATTGGCAACTCTACTATGCGGCCATCGGGGGTAAATACGTATATTTCTTCTGGGAACAGCTCGGTTTTAACGTTCTCGACAAATTCGAATGATGAGCCAGCACTTTGCTGAAGCTCCAGCAAACTTTGCATCCATTGACGCGCACGCTGTTGAGCTGTGTTACCCGCGCCATCACCGGCTTTTTTATACATCCAGTGTGCAGCAACCCCTTTATCGGCCATGTGATCCATGTCATGCGTACGCACTTGTATTTCTACCGGAATGCCGTGTGGGCCTACTAATGACGTATGCAAAGACTGATAACCATTTGTTTTAGGTACGGCAATGTAGTCTTTAAAACGCGTTTCGATAGGTTTATACAGGTTATGTGCAACACCTAACACGCGATAACAGGTATCCATTGCATCTACGTTTATTCTAAAGGCGTAAATATCCATTACCTCATTAAAAAGCAGCTCTTTATTTAGCATTTTTTTATAAATGCTATAGAGGTGTTTTTCGCGCCCAGAAACCGTCGCCTTAATACCAGATTCTTCAAGACGTGCTTCTATTTCGGTTTGAATGTTAGAAATAACTTCTTTGCGATTACCTCGCGCTTTTGCCACTTCAGATTTAAGTGCGCGATGACGCATAGGGTATAAAGCCTGAAAACCTAAATCTTCTAGCTCATTTTTAATATCGTGAATACCTAAACGGTTTGCAATAGGTGCGTAAATTTCAAGTGTTTCACGGGCAATACGACGTCGCTTATCAGGGCGCAGAGCACCTAATGTACGCATATTGTGAGTACGATCGGCCAGTTTAATTAAAATAACCCGAATGTCTTGGGTCATAGCCATGATCATTTTGCGGTAGTTTTCAGCTTGAAATTCTTTTTTGTCTTTAAAGCTGAGCTTATCGAGCTTACTTACCCCTTCAACAAGTTCGGCAACCGTATCGCCAAATATTTCGGCTAAGTCCTGTTGGCTAAAATCGGTATCTTCAATAACGTCATGCATTAGCGCGGCCATAAGTGTTTCATGGTCAAGGTGCATGCCAGCAAGAATTTGGGTTACTTCAACAGGGTGAGTAATGTAAGGCTCGCCGCTTGAGCGAGTTTGCCCCTCGTGAGCCTCTCGGGCTACCACGTAGGCTTTTTGCACTAGCTCTACTTCAGCAGCAGGCAAGTATTCAGATATTTTCTTTTTAAGACCTTCAAAAAGATACATTCACACTCCAATGTTCTCGTGAAGCAATAAGTAACGGTAAGTAATAGAATATACGATGAAAAGAGGGGATTGCCAACGGCTAGAGTAGAAATACTGAGCCGTTGACTAAATCAAACCGGGTGGTTGATTATTGATTACCGCCAACAATAGCAGCAACCGCAGCTAATTCAGCTGCTTCTTGGTGTTGTTGTTCTTCACGGTCAATAACGTCCATTGATGAACTATCAACTAAACCTTTTTCGATTTCACGTAGAGCGATAACGGTTGGTTTGTCATTTTCAGCGTCTACTAGTGGGTCTTTACCACCAACAGCAATTTGGCGGGCACGACGAGCCGCAACTAAAATTAAGTCAAAACGATTACCAATTGCATCTACTGCATCTTCAACTGTTACGCGAGCCATCTCAGCACTCCAAAATAATTTAAAAGCAAAGGCGTAGTTTACTGCAAGCAGCTTGTTTCGCCAATAGCCAGTGGTTAATTTTTACCAGTTTTCCCTGTAAAGGGCATAAATGGCTTATTTAAGTAAGTTTGTAATTAAATCGTGATGACGACTAGCTTGTGCTTTTAAGGTTAAGCGCTGCGCTAATACGATAGTTTCAATATTGCTAAGGGCGGTTTCAAAATCATCGTTAACCACAACATAATCATATTCATTGTAGTGCGATGTTTCTGATTGCGCTTTGGCCATACGCCCAGCGATGACCTCGGCAGAATCTTGGCCTCGGTTATTTAAGCGTTGCTCTAGCTCTGCTTTTGAAGGAGGCAAAATAAAAATTGTTTGCACGCTTGGCATAATTTCGCGCACTTGCTGCGCACCTTGCCAGTCAATATCTAAAAATACATCAATACCGGCATTCAGCTGCGACTCAATAGCCTGCTTTGAAGTACCGTAGTAATTATCGAATACTTGCGCCCATTCAAAAAAATCATCTTTGGCAATTAATGCTTTAAATTCATCGGCGCTTACAAAGTGATAATGCACCGCATTTTCTTCACCAGGACGAGGGCTTCGAGTGGTATGCGAGACCGATACTTTCATATCTGCGTGTTTTTTTAGTAACGCCGTGATTAAGCTAGATTTACCCGCACCAGAAGGCGCCGATAAAATAAATAAATTTCCGCGAGTTTGAGCCATGTTTTTCTCTACTTAAAATAAACAGGCTTGGATTAAATCAATAATCCAAGCCTTTAATTACGTTATTGTACTTTATTTAACACTTTTTACTCAACCATCTCTTATTAACAGCCCCCCCTGCTTGTATGTAGGGGTTTTCCCCTATGACTTATAGGGAGTGATCCTGATATGCAAGAAAGCGCTTTGCTTATTAAATGTACTTGTAAACAAAATATTAACCAAACAATGTTAAGCAAACATTCTTTTAAGTAGGTGGGTAAATTATGAAGTCATCAATTAAGAATATACTGGCTGGTCTTTCTCTTGCAGGATTTAGCCTTAACGCTGCAGCCGCAGCTGTTATAGGTAATCAACTAGAACAAAAACTACAAACAATGACTGCAGCAGACACTACCATGGTAGTGGTCAGTTATGATCAACTAGGCGCACTAAGTAATACTCAATTACAAAACTTATTAAGCTTAGGCTTGGTTGAAGGTGTGCAATTTAAGTCTTTGCCAATTATAGGCTTGTTGGCTACACCTTCACAAATATCTCAGTTAGTAAACGTGCCAGGTGTTCGTTCTGTTTATGCAAATAGATCACTTACTTATTTTAATAAAGAAGCACGCGAATTAACGGGTGTAGATAAGCTTCAATCAGATGATTTTGAAGCCCACAATGGAATCAAATTTACGGGCAAGGGTGTGACCGTAATAGTGAATGACTCGGGTATTGATGCCACATTAGATGACTTAGAGTATGGCTCTAAGGTTATTGAAAACGTACAGGGGGTTACACATGCACAAGCAATTTCGCTTACTGGAATAGATGGTATTTGGATAGAGGGCCAACCAAATACAGACCTAAATGTAGGACACGGCACTCATTGTGCTGGCACTGTAGCGGGTTGGGGCTCTCATTCTGATGGTGAATATAAAGGTGCGGCTCCAGGCGCTGACTTAATTGGCTATGGCTCTGGAGCTGGTTTGTCGATTTTAGATGCGTTGGGTGGTTATGACTATGCGATTAGTCATATTTGGGATTTCAATTCGCCAATTCGAGTAATGAGTAATTCATGGGGCTCAAGTGGTAAGTTTGATCCATTAGGACCAATTTCACTGGCTTCTTATAAGGCTTACAAGTTGGGTATGATTTCAGTATTTGCAGCTGGAAACTCAGGTTCGGGCGAAGATACACATAATCCGTATGCTCAAATCCCGTGGGGGATGTCGGTTGGCGCGAGTACTAAGCAAGCGGAGTTGATTGATTTTTCATCGAGAGGCAAAAATGGTGAAGTAGGCGACTTTACTATGCCAGACGGCAGTGAATGGACTTATAAAAATGAAGTAAGTATTGTCGCCCCTGGTGTTGATATTATCTCTACAAGAGCAAAAACGAATGTTGTATCTAATGGCGGAGCAGATGATATTGATGCCATGCCTGCTGAGCACCTTCCTTATTACACTATGATTTCGGGCACATCAATGGCTACGCCGCATGTGGCTGGTGTGATTGCACTTATGCTAGAAGCAAACCCAGAACTCACACCTTTAGAAGTGAAAAAAATCATCCAAGAAACGGCAACCAATATGCCAGGCTATGAAGCATGGGAGGTTGGTGCAGGGCATATAAATGCATATGCAGCTGTTGCAGGTGCATTAGGTTACGATAACCAAAATAGCGTAACAGTTAACAACTTAAGTGACTTTAATGCTAACGCCATTACATTGGCAGACGCTGATCCGCAGCCTTTTGAAGTCTTATACTCACCGGTTGGGGAGCCTGAAGTGCACAGGTTTAACGTAAATGCAGAGGATAGTTGGATAAATGTTTCTTCTGAGGTTTTTGCTACAACCACTAAGTTAAAGTTAGAAGCGCCAGATGGCACTATGTATATGGGTAACTTAACACTGCCAGTACTTGATACAACTATGCGGGTTTCTGCACCTGCGCAAGAAGGCGAATGGAAATTATCTGTATATGGAATGACATCGTTATCCGGCGTACAAGCAGACCCTACTGGATTAACTAACGGCCCAGGCGTACCTGAATTTATTAGTGGTGAAATTTCAATTTTAAAATCGGGTGGCTACGAAGGGCTAGACGATATTGAGGGGCATTCAGCGCAAAATGCAATTGAGTTTGCTGTCAGTGAGCGCTTAGTTGATAGCAGAAACAATCTTTTATATCGCCCAGATGCAAACCTTAAACGCAAAGAACTTGCTAAGTATCTTGTTATGGGTATGTCTGTTAGGCAGCATAGAGATATTTTAAACAATGAAAAAATGCCCCTTTCAGATGTAAACGGCCAATACACATCTTTCATTGAAGCTGTGACTGAGGTTGGTTCTGCGTTAAAAGATCGCACTCAAATCCAAGCACCAGTTATGCTCACAAGCGAAGGGACATTTTCACCTCAAGGTAATGTAACAAAAGAAGAGCTGGCCTATTCACTGGTTCAAGGACTTGGTTTAGAAGAGCAAGTGCGTGCCTTTACAGGTGATATCAAAATTGAATATAACTCAGAGCGTATTCCAGTATTAGATACAGACCAAGTTGCACCTGAGTTTAGAGGCTATGTTCAAGCTGCTATTGATATGTCACTGATTAACGTTACCTATCAAGTTGAGCAAGGACCTTATGATTTATCACCAACTGTTGTTGCTTACTTTAAACCTCAAAGCAAGGTTAAGCGTGGCGACTATGCGGTAATAATTTCTCGTTTATTCAACAATTACTTACGTAAATAATTACTAGTAACTTAAAAGCCAGTCATATATTTGTCTGGCTTTTATTTGTTGCAATAAATGCATGTATCATGCTATTTTTTAATTACAGGTGAAAAAATAGTAACCATTTTGTAGTTGGTTCATTGGTTGTGTTTTCTGGGGATCACTATGCTAAACATAAAAAAACTATTAATTGCTTCATATACCGGGTGTTTACTGTTTATGAGCTCGCAAGTAGAAGCTACAGATATAGTATCTGTTAATATACATGGTAATTCTGCTGAGGCTATTATTGAGCTACCTGGTGGAGTTTCTGCGGATATAACCTTAGAGTTTGAAAATGCGGTAGGGTTAACAGCACAAAATTTAGGTATCAGTGCTGAAGTAGTTGATATTACCTCTCAAGCGTTGTTACAGCGATTACCGAGCATTACCGATATAGCACCGTCAGCTGCTTTTCCTATGATGATAACAATAGAGCCGCAGTTAACGAGTGGCTTTTCTTTTTCTGGTTTGGCAACCGTTGATATACATACTCATAACTTAGAGTATACCGCGGGCACGCCGCTGCGCTTTTTTAAAGCGCCATTAAACGGTGAGTTTAAAGATATTACTATGACGATGGGAGCTGGCAGCTACAGAGCGCGTGGCTCTACCGGCCGTTTCTCTCAATTTATAATTGTTGCTGACTTACGTCCTCAAGTAACGGTGATAGACTCTAAATATAATGATTTGCAAACTGCTTTAAACAACTTTTCAGCAGATATTGACCCCGCTGTTTATTCAGCTTTATTACAAGATTTAGCAGATGTAAATCAGCTTATGTTGCTGCAAAATTACAGTGCTGCAAGCAACAAACTTAATACCTTTAATCGAAGAATAAGCGATAACAGTGGCGATAAAGTACCTAATGTATGGCGCTCTAGCAGAGATATAAGCAATGTGGCGGGGGAGCTCATGGCTTATGCGAACACCTTACGCTTTAGTCTACGTTTAGCTAATTAATGTCAACAAAAAGACTATTTAAAGAGTAAAACTATGCCTGCGCGAATTACGGTTTGTTATACCAACCAGCCAGCGGTTGAAAGTTTTTTATATGAGGAGAGCGACTATCGTATTGGTCGCTCTAAAGAATGTGAGCTAATACTTGAGCATCCTACCGTTTCGCGCCAACATGCGACCGTAGTTAACTTAAATCGTGTGTGGCAGCTTAATGATGAATCAAGTCGAAACGGCACTCGAGTTAATGGGCTGGCTATTTCTACCTCAACCTTAGAAGATGATGCCATAATATCTATTGGTAAATTAGATTGCTTATTTGAGTCTAAATCTACACAGCAAATCCAAGCTATTCAGAGCCACAATAATTGGCGGTTATCTGCGAGTAAGCCAGGCATAAAAAATATTACAGATAATTTAAAGCAAAACTTATTATCACAATTACAAAACCTGATTATGCTTACCGGTACGCAACGAGGGGGGGTGTTTTTAGGCAACACTTTACAAAGCCTAAGTGTGTGTATAACGCAGGGATTATCGAGCAAAGATTTTAAGCTTAATAATTTTGAAGGGAGCATTGGTGCAATATCGCAATGTTACTCAAAAGGTGAGCCTATTATTGCCATGGATATAACGCACCATCAACTTTTTAGTAGTCGACAAAGTATTGAGCTTAAAAAAATATCTGCTTTAGCGTGTATCCCCCTGACTTATGAAGGTTCAATTATTGGGGTTATTTACACCGACAGCAAAATGTCTGGAAAGGTGCTTACAGAGTTAGATCTTGAAATATTAACCAGCATAAGTTTGCAAATAGAGACCACAGTACAAGCTATTTTACTTCAACAGTCTATAGAGTTATTACAGTCGCAACTTATAAATTCCTCTTCTTTTGGCGGTAATGACTATAATTTATTTAAATTATGTCACTAAAAGAGTAACGCGATATCAACTCCGACGATCGTAATCAAAGTTCATTAAACGAAACACAACTTATATCGCCGCAAAGCGATTTACAATCAGGAAGTTTGTTAGTTGAGCGTTTTGAAATTGTCTCAGCCCAAGGGCGCGGGCAATATGGTTGTGTATATAAAGCACTTGATACACAACTGCAAACTTACGTTGCTATTAAGGTGCTTAATAGCGCACTTCACAACAGTGAGCAGGCAATTAGTTCATTTAAAAACGAGCTACTTTTAGTTAGGCAACTAAGTCACCCAAACATAATCCGTGTGCATGAATATTACTTCGATCAACAACTTCACTTTATAACAATGGATTGGATTGAGGGGCTTACATTAGAAGATAAAATCGCAGAAAAAAAACTCACCTCTCAAGTAATAATTGATATTGTTAAACAGCTTTTTGCTGGGTTAGCGTGCGCAGATGAAGTTGGTATAGTTCACAAAGATTTAAAGCCCGATAATATTTTAATTGATACTGAAGGCAAGGTTTACATTGCCGACTTTGGTTTAGCAGCTCTAAAAAATAACGATAACAGCCAAAGTATTATTGGCACGCCTTACTACGCGGCACCTGAGTATCTACTGCAAGGTAAAGTTAATAAAAGCACTGACTTGTACTCCCTCGGGGTAATTATTTATCAGCTTTGCTGCCATTCAATGCCTTTTAAGGGTAATAGTCTTGAATTAATCATTGATAGTAAGCTTTCAGGAAATATTAAATTTAACCCTTATCAGGCAAGATTAAAGTCATTAAAAGCTTTAGTGCTCAGTATGCTTGCTGCAAATACTCAGTCTCGGCCTGAAAGTGTAAGCCTCGCCTCACGCTTATTTGAGTCACTTATTAATAAAAATGCTAAGCGTAATACTCGCCCCGTAATGCTATTTGCAGCCGCTTTTGTATTTGTTGGGTTTATTTGGGTGCTAGCAACAGTTGAAAATACGGCAAACACAGATAAAGCAAACTATTCATCTATTGCTATTTTACCCACAGTCATGAATAGCGAAACGGAAAATGATGCGTTTACTGACTTTATACATTACAGATTGTCGCATGTGAGCAATTTAAGAGTTATCGATACTTCGCGTGTTACAAATTTGCTAAAGCAATTAGGTTTAAATCCGCCATTAGATAAAGCCAAAGTAGAGCTACTATCTGACTTACTTAAGGTGGATGCTTTAATTAGTCCTACAGTTATTCGCACAGGTGGTAACAATCAAGATGTTCAAATTAAACTAATAAAGGTCGATGGCTTCAATACAAATGAATCTCTATTATTAAACGCCCCGCTTGATGATAAAAAATGGAATAGCGTTGCAAGTCAGGCCGTAAAAAATTTAAAACAAGCCCTTAACCTAAAAGAGCAAGCCGGTAAATCACTGTTACTTAGCAGCCCTCCATCAAAAGCATTGTTTAATATAAAAAAGCAGATTGAGTTGGGTAATGTAGAAGTGGCAAAAACTAAGTTGCAATCGTTATTGGCTCAAAACCCTAGCTTAGCGCAAGGTTGGTTGGTATTAGGTGAGCTTTTGTTAGAAAATAATTTGATAATAGAGGCAGAACAGGCGTATTCAAAAGTGCTACAGCACGCGAAACCTCTAACTTACAGCGCTAAATTTGCTAGTGCGCGGCTTAATGATTTAGCAGGTAAAGTAGAGCTGGCTAAAAATGATTATTTAGAGCTCATAAAAGCATTCCCTTACAATATTGAATTAAAAATTGCCTTAGCAGAGTTTTACTTTTTTATAGAGCAGCATAGTAAGGCTGAGCAATTGTTGTTAGATGTTGTAAAGCTCGATCCATACCACCCTAATGCTTGGTTTATGCTTGGTCGCGCTGCTTTTTTACAAGGTGATTTAAATAAAGCAGTGGATGATTACTTTGTAAAGGCACTGGTTACAGCTAAAAAGTTAAAGAACCCACTAAAAGAGGGGGAAGCATTAAATGCATTTGGTGTTGTTTACGGTCAACAAGGAAATACCGAACTGGCGTTTGATTATTACTTACAAGCATTAACAGTACGTCAAAACATGGGAGACTCGGCAGGTGTAGCTACAACTATGACAAACTTAGCTTCTTTGTACCTTGCTGAGGCGCAGTATAAACAAGCTGAAGACTATTTAGAAAAAAGCTTAGATATATATACCCAGCTAGGCGATCAGCAAGGGCTTTCTAATTCTTATAATGAACTAGGTGTACTTGCTGAAGAACAGGCACTTTATCAAAAAGCGTTAAAGCATTATCAAGATGCGCTAACAATCAGAATAAACCTTAGTAACCAAATGCTACAGGCTGAGAGCATGAATAACATTGGCTTTATGTATTACATGTTACTCAATCATGAACATGCTTTAGTTTATTGGCAGCAGGCTGAGCAACTATTTCAACGTATTCAATTTCCAATAGGCATTATTCATGTGGAACAAAACTTAGCGCAAATTGAATTATCAAAAGGAAATTGGCGTAATGCTTTTCACCTTTTTAATAACACGCTTAAAGATGCTAGTGCGTTAAATAGTGTAGAAGAAACCATAGTTGCTAAAAGCTACTTAGCTAAGCTTGGCTTTTTACAAGGTGGTTTTAAACAGAGTTTTAGTGAGCTTGAAAGTGTTTATCAGCAAGCTGAAGCGCTTAATGACGTAAGAGCAATTGCCGAGTTTGGTTTATGGCTTGCGGATTGGTCAATGCAACTTGGCTTAAAAGAACACGCTATTAGCTATTTAGAAAAAGTGGAACTGGCTGTCGCGAATAACGGTAATGTTGAGTACCACAATAAACACGCCTTTTTATCTCGCTATATTAATGATCAACTTCACTTAAACAACTTACAAAGCCAAGCGCTAGTTGCACCTGATTTTGCTCATCAATCAGTGTATATACGTGAGCTTATTTATGCAGCCCGAGAACACCTACGCACCGGTAAAAAGGACATCAGTGCTTATTTAGCCAAGTTAAAAGCTGCAGATTACGAATTACAAAAGTACCAATACATTGACTATTTAGAGCTATTGGCCATACAGCAGTTTTTAAATAAGCAATGGCAAGCACTTCAAGCAACACTTAGAGAGGCAGAGCTATTACAAAGAAACATGGGAGGCTATTGGCGTAGTTTTCAATTTGACCGACTGCATGCACAACTTGCATTAGCAAATGAGGCCGACTCTTCGGCGTATACAGCTAAAGTAGATAAAAAAGTGGCAGATCTGCTCAATAATTTACCTAAAAACGCTGAACACACATTTTTATCAACCTTAAGTTATTTTGAATTAAATGACGGCTTTGGAGAACTTAGCGCGAATGACTAACGATAGTGATACGGATATTGCTTATTTTGTTGAGCAATTAAACCAAAAACAGCAGTTAATTACCCAGCAGCTCAATACAAATAATGAGCAAGTGCGTGGTTTGGCAAAGCGGGTGTGGCGTGTTCAAGAAAACGAACGTAAGCAAATAGCGCAAGAGCTACACGATGGCGTAGGGCAGTTATTAACAGCACTTATAAACCAATTACAACAAGTGCAAAATGACTCACCAACTAATGAGTTAACGCAAAGTATAGAGCTGGCTCGTCAAGCATTGTCAGACACACGTGTGATTTCTCGGTTAATGCGCCCTCGTATTTTAGATGACTTAGGATTAGTGCCCGCTCTTGAGTGGTTGGTAAGAGTTATGGGTGAGCCTTGTGAGGTTTTAGTAAAGCTCCATCATAAAATTGATGCGCCGCTCAAAGATGAGATTCAAACTTTAGCCTTTAGGGTTGTTCAAGAGGCGCTTACCAACGCGATAAAACATGCAGATGCTTCTTTAATCACAATTAATTTAATCGCTACTGAAAGCTTATTAATGATAAAAATAAAAGACGATGGTGTAGGAATTAAGGTGAGCCCGCAAAATTACAAAGAGGGCTTTGGGTTAGGTGCTATGCACGATAGGGTTGCAGCTTATGGCGGGCAATTAACTATAAATTCAGCCCCAGGTGAAGGCAGCGAAATAAAAGTTTTAGTAACAGGCAAGGAGGTTTTATGATCAGCGTTCTGGTGGCAGACGATCATACAATTTTACGCCAGGGGCTAGTAAGCTTACTTAGTAAAGATGAGAATATTTGTGTAGTGGCAGAAGCCGCTGATGGTATGCAGGCTGTTACTAAGGCACTAGCATTAAAGCCATGCGTTATTGTTATTGATATAAGCATGCCTGAACTAAACGGTATGGAGGCAGTTAAAAGGCTGCACGAACAACTCCCTGAATCTAAAGTATTGGTTTTGACCATGCACGAAGAACAAGAGTATGTAATTCATATGGTTCGTGCTGGTGCATCAGGCTACCTATTAAAAGATAGCGCCAGCGATGAGTTATTAGATGCCGTTAATGCACTCTCACAAGGTAAAACGTATTTTAGTCAGTACGCAGCTAATGTTTTAGCCTCTTTATCGTGCAAGCCAGCTGAGCAATGGCAAGACCCATATAAAAACCTTACCAGCAGAGAGAGAGAAGTTTTTCATTTAATAATTGAAGGTAAAACAACAAAAGACATAGCGCGCTCACTTGATATTAGCGTTAAAACGGCTGAAAACCATCGAGGAAAGGTGCTTGATAAGCTCAGTGTTGCTAATGCTGCAGAGCTTGTACGCTATGCAGCTAAAAATAACCTATTGCTATAAAACGGGTGTTTTAACTAATACACCCTAGGGGTTTTCCCGTATGTTTTAAACGTTAGTTGTTTGCCATTCTCAATGGGTCAAAACAATTAAGGTGTAAGCTTATGTTTAAAACAACACTAAAAACTAAAAAATTACTGATCGGACTTATGTGTGCGGGTATGTGCTTAGCGCCCTTGCACGTATCAGCAAAGTCATTAGGGCCGCAGCTGCAACAACTACTTACAAGTGCAACAGATCAAGATGCTTTTGAAGTAATCGTAACGTTTGAAGGTAAAGGAAAGCTAACAAGTGACCTAGTCAATGTTATTGAATCGGCGGGTGTGCTCGGAGGGATCGCCTTTAATAATCTACCAATTATGGGAATAAAAGCGACCAAGGCTCAAATTGATGCAATTTATGCCTCTGATAAGGTCCGCTCAGTTTGGTATAACTCACCGCTTACGCTTGAAAACGATGGCTCAACACAAATTACAGGTGTAGATAGGCTTCGTGAAGATTCATCACTACGTAACCAAGGCATGCCTTTTTCGGGCCGTGGTATTGGGGTAGTAGTTAACGACTCAGGTGTAGACGGCACTCACTCAGATATTAAATACCCAAACCATGTTATACAAAACGTATTGGCGCAAACCAATTTGCACTCTCTTTCTGAAATACTACCTATTACCTATCAAGAAAACACGGCAAATACAGATATTGCTGGTGGCCATGGTTCGCACGTAGCTGGCATTATTGGTGGTAATGGCGCCATGTCTAGTGGTAAGTATCAAGGGGTTGCGCCGGGAGCTAAAATTATTGGTTATGGCTCAGGAGCTGGTTTATTTATACTTGATACAATAGGGGGCTTTGATTACGCTTTAACTCACCAATACGATTACAATATTCGTGTGATCTCTAATTCATTTGGTAGTACTAGTGATACAGGCACCGACTTCAACCCAGATCACCCAACCAATGTGGCAACAAAGCAGCTTTCAGATAACGGTGTAATAGTGGTGTTCTCTGCAGGGAACTCAGGTAGCGGTGAATCGACGATTACTGGTAATTTTAAAAAAGCACCTTGGGTTATAACGGTTGCTGCAGGAGATAAAGATGGGCAGTTAGCCGATTTTAGTTCTCGCGGCGTTAAAGGTAAATCAGGCGTTGTAAGTGTAGATGGCGAAACGTTTACTTGGGAAGATCGCCCTACAATTACTGCACCAGGCGTTGATGTTATTTCTACACGTGCTTCTTTATCTAGTTTAAGTGCACTGAGCATTACAGATGATAGCGAAGTGATGGAAGCCAGTCACGTACCGTATTATACATCTATGAGTGGTACCTCGATGTCTGCCCCGCACATTTCAGGTGTTGTTGCATTAATGCTTGAAGCTAATCCAAATTTAACTTGGCGAGAAGTTAAAAGTATCTTGCAAAAAACAGCAACTAATATGCCTGGCAAAGAAGCGTGGGAAGTTGGCGCAGGTTATGTAAATGCTTACGCAGCAGTACAGTCGGTTGTAAACACACAGCTTGCATTTGGTGAAACGACTAAACTACAACGTGAATTTAATGCTTACGCGTTAACATCAATACAAGCAGACTATAGTGAATCAGTGCCCTTTAGCCCAGTGGGTGAAAACGACGGTATTTTAATTCCCGTAAATGTGAATGCTTCCATGGTAATGGTTAACGCTAATGTTGACGATAATACGGTTGGCTTATCACTCGTTAGTCCTTCAGGTAAAACGTATAGTTCAAGTATTGCATTACCCGTTTTAGGACAAAATATCGCAGTTACTGCTCCGGCTGAATTTGGTAATTGGACCTTAAAAGCGCATGGTATTGGGGGAGTGTCTGGTGTTGATGTAGACCCCGCTGGCCTTACAAATGGTTACGGGCTACCTAGTGAAATCACTGCAAATATTAAAATAGTTAAGACCGATGGGTATAAAGGCCTCAGAGATATTAGCGATCATCCTGCAAAGTCATTTATTGAATATGCCGTTAGTGAGCAGCTAGTTGATGCTAAAAGAACAGGTTTTCATCCGAATGACTATCTTTTACGCCAAGAGTTAGCTGACTTTCTTATGTTAGGAGGAGGAATTAGACAGTCGAACTTAGCTAAAAATAGTCAGTTCAATGATGTATCAAACGACTTTACTGCGGCTATTAATAGTGTGACTCAAAAAGGGGCTGCACTTAGAAATACAGAGCAAGATCAAGCAGCAGTTATGCAATCCGATGCAAGCTTATTTAGCCCTCTTGAGCCAGTTAGCCGAAATGAGCTCGCGTATTCATTAATGCAATCTTTGGCATTGGAGAATCAAGCTTTCAGCTTTGAAGGTGATATAACTGTAGTTTATGGTGAGCAACGAATAGCTTTAGCAGACCAAGAGGCAATCCCAAGTGAGCTAAAAGGTTATGTGCAACTTGCTTTAGACTTAGGGGTAATGAATGCTTATTACAATATTAGCCAAAATGCTTATGATTTAGAGCCCACGGTATCAGCATCGTTTAATGGTGATAAGTTAATTACACGAGCAGATTACGCGGTAGCAATCACAAGGCTTCACAAAAACTAACCCTCCGATGAAGTATTAAGCACCACTTTACCAACATGTATTGTGGTGCTTTTTTATATGGACTAATAGTTATTCAATATTCTGAATTTGCTCTCTCATCTGCTCAATAAGCACTTTTAGCTCCACAGCTGCATTAGTAATATCGCTATTAATAGACTTAGAGGCTAGGGTGTTTGCTTCGCGGTTAAACTCCTGCATCATAAAATCTAAACGGCGGCCACACGCGCCACCTTTATTAAGAATTTTTTTAGTTTCTTTTACGTGCGATTTTAAGCGGTCGAGTTCTTCGGCAACATCTTGCTTTTGCGCAAGGTAAATAAGCTCTTGTTCAAGGCGAGATTCGTCAATGTCGGTTTTTAAGTCTTCAAGCTTTTGATTAAGCTTTTCACGCTGCCACTTTGCTATTTCTGGTAAGTGACTTTCTACTACAGTAACTTGCTCAAGTATGGCATCAAGACGAGTGGCAATCATTTCTTCTAAATTTGCGCCTTCATCGCCACGGGCTGATTTAAAATCTTCAACTACTTGGTCAAAGCCCGCTATAAGTGCTTTATTAACGGTATCTAAATCGAGCTCCTGTGCTTCCATTACGCCAGGCCAGCGCAGTATATCAACTGGGTTAATGTCGCCACTGCTTTGTTGCTGCACCCATTTAGCACTATTTATTATTTGCTCAGCAAGTGACTCATTAATTGATAGCTCACCCACGTGTGCTGGATTTGCAACAAACTTTAAAAATACTTCAACTTTACCGCGTTGCAAATTTTTACGTAAACGCTCACGAATTACCGGCTCCATGCCACGAAATTGCTCTGGTGCGCGAATAAACGTTTCAAGGTAGCGCTGGTTTACTGAACGAATTTCCCAGGTGCCAGTGCCCCAATCGCCTTTAATTTCGCGACGCGCATAAGCAGTCATACTGTGGATCATGGATAAGTTCCTAAAATTTATTAATACAATATTGCGATGATTATACCGTAACACTGCTTAACCTCTAGAGAAAATTTATTACGCTGAATATTTTACAATCAGCATGGCATCTACCTGCACATGCACTTATAATGTCGCAAATTCAGAATTAAGGGGATCGTCAATGCGTCCAAGCGAAAGAACACCTAACCAAATTAGACCGGTATCATTTACACGTAATTACACATTACACGCTGAAGGCTCAGTACTTGTTGAGTTTGGTAATACCAAAGTACTTTGTACTGCTACGGTTGAAGCAGGTGTACCACGTTTTATGAAAGGCCAAGGTAAAGGTTGGATCAACGCTGAATACGGTATGCTACCGCGCTCAACGCATACGCGTAATGCTCGTGAAGCAGCACGTGGTAAACAAGGCGGTCGTACTATGGAAATTCAACGCTTAATTGCTCGCGCATTAAGAGCTGCAGTAGATTTAAAAGCGCTTGGCGAAAACACCATTACAATTGATTGTGATGTGATTCAAGCTGATGGCGGAACACGCACTGCATCTATCAGTGGTGCATGCGTTGCTTTAGTTGATGCACTTACTCACATGCGCGCTAAAGGAATGATCAACTCAAACCCACTTAAGCACATGATTGCTGCTATCTCGGTAGGTATTTATAAAGGCCAACCAATTAGTGATTTAGAGTACCTTGAAGATTCTGAAGCCGAAACCGATATGAACGTAATTTTAACTGAAACAGGTAAAATTATTGAAGTGCAAGGTACCGCAGAGGGCGAACCATTCTCGTTCGACGAATTAGATGAGCTACTTACACTGGCTAAACATTCAATCCGTGAAATTATTGACGTTCAAAAACAAGCGTTAGCATAAGCGAGTACCCCAATGAAAGATTATCAAAAAGAGTTTATTGAATTTGCTTTAGAAAAGCAGGTTTTAAAATTTGGCGAGTTTACCCTTAAATCAGGTCGTACAAGCCCATACTTTTTTAATGCTGGCCTTTTTAGCACAGGACGTGATTTAGCACGTTTGGGTCGTTTTTATGCATCAGCTCTTGAAGACGCCGCAATAGAATACGACGTTTTATTTGGCCCAGCTTATAAAGGTATTCCTATTGCAACCACTACCGCAGTAGCGCTGGCAGATCACCATGATAAAGATGTACCTTATTGCTTTAACCGTAAAGAGAAAAAAGCACATGGTGAGGGTGGTACATTAGTAGGTTCCGCATTAACGGGCAAAATTATGCTGGTGGATGATGTGATCACGGCAGGCACTGCAATTCGTGAATCAATGGAAATCATTGCCGATAACGGCGCAGACCTAAGTGGTGTACTAATAGCACTTGATCGCCAAGAAAAAGGCAAAGCTGAGCTTTCAGCTATTCAAGAGGTTGAGCGCGACTTTAATACCAAAGTGATCTCTATTGTAAAATTAGCTGATCTTATTAGCTACCTTGAGAGCCAAGGTACAATGGACGAGCATTTAGCATCAGTTAAAGCATACCGAGATCAATACGGTATTGCCTAACTAAAAAAAGCCTCGCAATTGCGGGGCTTTATTTTGACCACAGTAAATAGAGCTAATAATGAAAGATGTATTTAAACCTAACGGCCTTGGTATAAAGCGTATATTTAAAGCAACGTATTGTTCATACCTTGGTTTTAAAGCGGCCTTTATAGAAGAAGCGGCTTTTAGGCAAGAGTTGCTACTTAGCATTATTTTGCTACCCATTTCTTTTTGGCTAGCTTCATCGGTATTACATTGGGCATTGTTAGTAAGTACATTACTGATCATACTGATTGTGGAGTTACTTAATTCAGCAATAGAAGCGCTCACTGATCGCGTAAGTACAGAGCGCCATGTATTATCGGGGCGTGCGAAAGATATGGGATCTGCAGCGGTAACACTCTCATTAATGATCCTTACGATCGTGTGGGGTGCTAGTTTGTATATAAAGTTATTTCAGTGAACCCTCGATATAAACCAATTAATACACCTAAAATGTTAATAAAGTGCTAGTTATGTTGTGTTTTTAGCGCATTTAGCTCAAATACTCAGCGAACAGTCATTTATTTCAAGTTTTCTTCAAAAAAGGGTTGATCTGTTTTCGGATCTCCCTATAATGCGACCCCACTGAGACGGCAGAGCGCAACGCATAGCGAGGCACGAGCTACTCAGTGAGTCGAGTAAAACTTAGTTTTAAAAACTTTCAAGTTTAACAAAATTAAGTGTTGACAAAAAAATAGGAAAGCGTAAGATGCGCAGCCCTAGCGAGATAAAGTTTAACGCTTTAATCGCAACGT
>NZ_JAQREO010000024.1:0-26563 GCF_028599385.1 Pseudoalteromonas sp. CST2 | reverse complement strand
GCCCACACAGATGATTGCTTTATATTGTTAAAGAACGTTGCGACGTTGTCGCTAGGGATGCGTATAATACATCCTTTATTTTTCGAGTCAACACTTAATTTTAAACTTTCTTTTTAGAAGATTTAAAGCCAAAGTTTTACTTAACTCTGTGAGCAGCTCTTGCCTCGCTATGCGTTGGCGTTCCCCGTCTCAGTGGGGTCGCATTATAGGGAGATCCGAAAACAGATCAACCCTTTTTTTAGATCTTTTTACTGTTCGAACAAAAATAGAGCAAAACAGCATAAAACTAGCTAAATCACTGGCTAAGATGATGCTTTTTTATACTGATTTTTATTATTTAATATAAATTTCATTGCTATGTTCGTTTAAGACGTTAAGATAGCAAGTTCACAATGTTAAATTAATGTTTATTTCCTGTTTATTGGTAGATCTAAAATGAAATTACCCGATCAAAAATCTTTTATCTTCTCTGTTATTCTTGCTGTAGTTGGTTTTGTTATTGTTGAGTTTGCTTTAGGCAGCTTAGCTTTAAGCCCAGCATTGCTATTTGGTGCTGGTTTATTAATTGGTGGGATTGCTATTGCTGCAATGTCATCGGAAGGTGGTGAAGAAGCTGAAGTTAAAACAAAAACACTTTATGTTGGTAATCTTCCTTATCGTGCAAATGAAGGTGTTGTTCGCGCTTTGTTTGAAGAACAAGGTAAAGTTTTCAACGTGCGCCTATTAAAGGATAAAAATACTGGCAAACGTCGTGGCTTTGGTTTTGTTGAAATGGCACAGGCAGATGCAGACAATGCAATTGCTAAGTTAAACGATAGTGAGTTCCAACAGCGTACTTTAAAAGTACGTGAGGCAAAACAAAAACAAGAAGATGATTCTAGCTCTTTACGTACTGAGACGGATCAATCAGTGTAACGTGCTTTATAGCTAGCTTATTACTCAAAACATCAGCCGTTGCATAATATTGCAGCGGCTTTTTTTTGTCTGTAAATTTATTTCCAAAGTTATGCTGCTCTAGTAGGTAGTTTACTCTGCTAGCAATGGCCGCGCCTGAATCGAGTAATTGCACTGCGTTATTAAAGTACGCTTGTATGGCATCGCTAAGAATTGGAAAATGTGTGCAACCTAGTACAAGTACATCTATATCTGAGTTAATGCGCAAACGCGTAAGCTCTTTATGCAGTTTGAGTGTATCTAGCTGCTGAGTGAAAAATAACTGCTCTGCCAATGCCACCAGCTCAACACTGCTATATAAACTCACTGTTACGTTGCTGGCATGCTCTTTTATTAATGTATGAGTATAGGGACTTGCAACTGTGGCGGGGGTTGCCAATAAGCCGATGTGCTTTGTGCGAGTTACTTCAGCAGCAGGCTTTATTGCTGGCACTACACCGACAATAGGTATTGATGTAATTTTGCGTACTTCACTTAAGGCTGATGTAGAGGCTGTATTGCAGGCTATAACAATAAGGTCGACATTAAGCGCGTTGTGCTCAATAAAATAAATGAGTGAGCATAAACGCCCTATAATAGTTTGCTGGGTTTGCGCGCCATAAGGGAGTAACGCATTATCCATAAAGTAGCTGTACTGTGCATCTGGAATACGCTTTTGAATATGCTCAAGCACGGTGGTGCCACCTATACCTGAATCAAATACCATTATGTGGGCTGACAAACTTTGGTTCCTACTGTTTATTGAGAACGGCAGTTTGCCATGAGGTACTTATAAAAGAAAGCAGTTTAGCTTTGCTCAGACTTTAGCGCGTCGAGTGCGTCGCCCGCTGAATTTAATTGGTTTAGGTTTTCAAACATTGCCTGGGTGTAATCAACTAGCTGATCGACTGCTGCTTGATCTTGGTTTAGCCACTCTATAATACCGGCAAGCTGATCTTGTAGGCCTAGTTGCGATGCTTTATCAAATGCATTTTTTAGATCGTCATTAAAAGGTGCGATCGCATCGGCTACCTCTTTTGTTGGGTTTGGCTGATATTGCTCATAACTTTTAACGGTAGCGACTGTTTTTGTTTGACGAAGGTCCATTGAAAATGCAACAAGTTGCTCACTGCCTAAGCTCAGTTCTTGTGCTTTTTCAAATGCTTCATCCAAATCACCGCTAAAGAATGTTTTACTTACACCTTGTAGCTCTTCCATCATGGCATTAATGGCATCTTGCTCTTGCTCGTTTAAATCACCATTAACCGACATTGAAAAAGACAGCTCTCGAGATTGCGACGATGAGCTGGCAAACGATTCGCTGTTATTGCTTTGTTGATACCCGCTCGCTGTTTGAGACTCATATGCATCAGCAAAGCTAATACTGACCTCATCACCTTCGGCCGTTGTAAACTTATACTCGGCATTGCTGCTCATACTTACATATTGTGCTTGGCTTACGCTAACACTGGCCGCTTGTGGGTTAAATAGGGTTTGCTCAAACTCATCAAGTCCCTCAAAAATGCCTTCTTTTGACTTGTCGATGCCCTCTTGCATTTCTTCGTTAAATACACCGGTGCCTTTTAGTTCATCAACCGCTTCGTCTATACCGGTTTGAACACCTGTGCGCGCATCATCTAACATATTTTTTAATTTATCGTCATCGGCACCATTGGCTTTGGCTTTATTAACTGCGCCAGATACGAAGTCGAGTACATTTTTTACTATTTCATCAAAATCGAATAAAGGTTTATCGGCTTGTTTTTGCTCAACAGGTAAACCTAGTTGCTCTGCCATTTTATCGCCAAGCACTTTTGCAGCAAGTTCTCTGCCTCGCTGTAATGAACTTTCTTGCGGAGATTGGATTGTTGGCTGCTGTAGCGCCTCTTTATTATTGAATTTGTTTACGTTGTTGTTTGGCGTATAGCCATAATTACCGATTTTCATGATCCACCTCCGTTACGTACTTAGCTTATTATCGGCTAATAGTGACAAAACTAAAGTGCATGTTTAAAAAAACAGCAACTTTATTATCAGCAAAACTAGACAAATACTGCTCGCTCCCTACAATAGCGCCGATAAATAGATCTCATAGATAAGGTAGTAGCATTAATGGCAGTGATTAAAATAGATACCACACAGTACGATACGCAGCTAAATGAAAAAGAGCAGCGTATTACGTCGCAATTTAAGCGATTTGGTGTGCAAGCGTTAGAGGTGTTTAGCTCAGAGCCAATTAACTACCGCCAACGTGCTGAATTTAGAGTATGGCACGATGGGGATGATCTATTTCATATTATGTTTGATCAGGCCACGAAAGAAAAAATTCGCGTCGACACCTTTGACCCTGCCGCGCCATTAGTTGGTGAAGTTATGCAGGTGATGATTGATAATTTAAAGTCGTGTGAAGTATTACGTCGTAAGCTGTTTCAAATCGATTATTTATCGTCATTAAGTGGCGAGATTTTAGTAAGCTTGCTTTATCACAAACCACTGGATGATCAGTGGCTAACTAAAATAAAAGCCCTGAAAGAAAAACTGAGCAGTAAATACAATATTGACTTTATTGGTCGTGCGCGCAAACAAAAAGAAGTACTAGGCAATGATTTTGTTACTGAGCGTTTAACTGTAAACGGCCAGGAGCTTATTTATCAACAAGTAGAAAATAGCTTTACGCAACCTAATGCTAAAGTGAATATAAAAATGCTGGAGTGGGCACAAGACTTATGTAAACCACTGAGTAATGACCTGCTGGAACTTTACTGTGGTAATGGTAATTTCTCTATTGCATTGGCGGGTTCGTTTAATCGCGTATTGGCTACTGAAATATCTAAGTCTTCTGTGCATTCAGCGCAATACAACATTGCTAAAAATAAGGTAGATAACTTAGATATAATTCGTATGTCGAGTGAAGAGTTTACCCAGGCAATGAATGGCGAACGTACCTTTTCGCGTTTAGAGGGGATAGATTTAAAAAGTTACGATTGCCAAACTATTTTAGTCGACCCTCCACGCGCAGGTATGGATACCCTTACCTGTGACTTAGTGGCCAACTACGAGAACATTATTTATATATCGTGCAACCCAGAAACGCTTGAGCGCGATTTAGATCATTTAACCCGTACTCACAATGTTAAGCGCTTTGCGATATTTGATCAGTTCCCTTATACGCATCACATAGAATCGGGTGTTTTCTTACAAAGAAAATAGTGAGTTAATATTATAATGCCAGCACCTTTATAAGTGCTGGTATTTGATTTTCACTAAACACTTCAATTTGATGCTTCATCAGCAACTTAGCAGTCATACCCACGCCCTGTACTTTTACCCCACTATGGCTACCATCGTAAATTGTATTTCTACCACACGAAGGGCTCGACTCTTTAAGTAATGCAAAACGAATTGCATGCTCATTACATAAGTCTAGGGCTTTAGTTGCACCTGATTTAAATTCTTTAGTTACATCCTCATAAGTGCTCGTTACTACTTTGCCTTGTTTTATCTCTGCTGATGCTCTAGGTGTTGGCAATCCACCAGCCACCTCAGGACAAAACATAACTAACCTATTTTCTTTACGCCATACATTAATTTGCGGGTGCGATAATGCTTGGCTTTTACCATCGTATCGAACAGGTAAGCCAAATAAACAACTCGATATTAATATTTTTTCCATTGCTATATTCCTATAAACAAAAAAAGCTCCTTACGGAGCTTTTATTGTTTTAGCAAATCTTACTTGTTCGCTAAATAGTTAATTAATTTACTAATATCTTCTGGCGCGGTAATGCCGGACTCACGGCCTAGGTTTAATTTGTATTTACCATTTACAATAAAGGTTGGTACGCCACGTAGCGCGCCTTTTTCTTTAAAGTAATTTTGGTCACGCTTCATTTTAGAGCTTAATGTACGTACCGAGAAACTTTTGTATAGTTTATCAAACTTATCGCCATCAACACCCTGCGCTACAAATACATCTTTTACATCTGCAAGCTCGTTAAATTTAGCGCGCTTAGTGTGAATGTGATTAAAAATAGCCGCAACAATTTTATCTTTTTGCGGAAGTACTTCCGCGGTTGCTAGCGCTTGGCTCATCATTTGTTGGTTTTCTGGATCGCGAACACCGACAAAATCAACATGGCTTTTTTTAAATTTAACGTCTTTGTCTAGCTTTGGCTTAAACTCACCAATTAACGCTTCCATGTTATTACAAGCAGGGCAATAAAATGAGAAAAACTCTTTTACTTCTGGCTTTTTAGTCGCGCGCTCTGCCACTACATCGTAATGTACGCCTTCTTCATAAGTGGCGGCTACACTGCTAGCAGCCATAGGCAGTAGTAATGCAAGTAAACCTGCTTTAACTAATTTGATCATTGTTATTGTTCTCCGAGATTAAAGTGTTAGTAAAAAAGCAACTAACTCATTCAGTTCTTGCTGGTTATTAATGGTGTTAATGTTTATTTTATATTTATCGTTTACGATAAAGGTAGGCACACCAGTTAGCGCACCTAGTTTTGAATATTTGTTTTGTTTATCTTGCATTGCACGCTCAGCTGAAATAATTGGCATGCTGGCAATGTCTTGATCAAACGTTGCACTATCGATACCGTTAACTTCAAGCAACTTTTTAACGTCTTTCATTTGCGTTAAAGGTGCGCGCTGTACATGAATACTTTTAAAAATTTGGTCGCTGATACTTTGTGCTTGACCGTGCTTTTTACCGATTAAGTAGGCGTAGCTTAAGTTGCTTTGTGCCTGTGGTGATACACCACCTAAAAAGTTAACGTGATTTTTTATAAATTCAGTGCCCTCAGGTAGGCTTTTTTCAATTGCCTTTGCAACAGGCTCAAATTTAAAACAATGCGGACAGTAAAACGAGAAAAATTCGGTTACTTGCGGCTCTGCGCTTTTTTCTACATCAATAACAGTATACTGGTTATCGGCTTCAAACTGTGCAGCAAGGGCTGCAAATGGTAAACATAAAAGTAGTAGGCTCAGTTTCAATTTTTTAAGCATTGGTATCTCGTGTACTTTTTAAATAAAATTTTATGGCAATAACTTCAGCGGAGCTTCTTGCAGTGCTGCAAACTGCTCTTTAAGCGCTAAAATTTGTTGCTCCCAGTATTTGTCTTCAGCAAACCATGAAAAGTTCCGTAAGAACGCAGGATCACTCCATCGTTTTGCTACCCAACCCATATAGTGAATAATACGCATTGCACGAAGCGGTTCAATTAATTTGAGTTGAGTGTGGTCAAAATCACAAAACTCTTCATACGCATTTACAAGGGTGTCTAACTGTAACAGCTGTGTTTGACGATCGCCACTGAGCATCATCCATAAATCTTGAATGGCCGGCCCCTGACGAGCGTCATCTAAATCAACAAACATAAGTGCTTCGCCTGCCCACAAAATGTTACCTCCGTGGCAATCACCATGTAAGCGGATCCCTTGCACATTTTTATACTGTGCTTGCGCTTGTTCAATAACCAAGTCCAATATGGTGTAAAAAGCCGTGCTGATCCCCATAGGTACCAAATTACTTTTTTGCAGATGAACTTTAGCTGTATGCAAGTATTCTTCGCAACTAAAGGTAGGTCTGTGCTCAAATGGTTTGCTTTTAGCCACCTGATGCATACGGCCAATTAAACGACCCATTACATCAAGCTGATCCAGGTTATCAACTTCAAACTGTCGCCCGCCTACACTTGGAAATAACACAAATACATAACCTTGGTGCTCAAATAAGCTTTCTCCGTTGTGTTTAATGGGTGCAACAACGGGTACTTCGGCCTCAGCTAATTCAAATGCAAAGTCGTGCTCTTCTTGTATTTGCGCTTTGCTCCAGCGCTCTGGTCGGTAAAACTTAACAACGTAGCGCAGGCCATCTTCCGCCTTAAATTGGTAGACTCTGTTTTCGTAGCTATTAAGTGCTAATAAACCTGACTCTGCATATATACCAACGCTTTCTATCGCATCGAGAATTAAGTCGGGCGTTAAATCTTCAAAACTAAATTTACTCATGGGCTTCTTAATGTAAAAAGCGGGCTACCCCGCTTTTGTTAGTGTGTTTATCGCGCTTTAAAAAAGTTACTCGGTTGCGATATGCTTTCATCGGGGTCATTAACCGGTGAAAGTACAAAGTTAAACTCCGTCATTGGCGCTTTTAAATCATACGGGTCCATCACAAGTGACAGTGGCACATTATGCGATTGCCCTGCTTGCACTGTAAATTTTTGCTTGCCAATGTACTTAAAGTTTTCAAGGCCTTGAACATCAATATTAAAGGTTTGCTCGTACTGCGCCTTGTTGATTACTTTTAATGTATAGGTGTTTTCTACCAAGCCATTAAAGTCAACACGATACAGTTGGTTACGGTCTCGTATTATGTCAAAGTCCATAGGCTTTCTAAATGCAATGTTAGCCACCAGCGCACTGGTAAGCACCACCAGTATGACCGTGTAACCTATGATTTTAGCTCGCAGTGGGTTGGTTTTATTTTCAGGTGTTTCGAGATTGCGCTCTGTAGTATAAGAAATAAGACCCCGCGGGTAATCCATTTTATCCATTACACCATCGCAGGCATCAATACATGCACCACAGTTTATACACTCGGCTTGCAAACCATTACGAATATCTATCCCTGTAGGGCACACCTGTACACACAAGTTACAGTCGATACAATCGCCCATTTCTAAATCTTCGTGGGCAATTTTACGCGAACGTGGGCCTCGGCTTTCGCCGCGTTTTTCATCGTAGGTTACGGTGTAAGTGTCTTTATCAAACATAGCTGATTGAAAACGTGAATAGGGGCAAATGTGTAAACACATAATTTCACGCATCCACCCTGCATTAGCGTAAGTACACGCTGCAAAGAAAATAATACTTACCAGCGCGTAACCACCTACATTAAAGGTCACAAAGTCAGGGAGTAATTCACGGATAGGCGTAAAGTATCCGACAAACGAAATCGCCGTATATAAGGCAAATAAAACCCAACTGGTGTGCTTTGCTGTTTTTCGCCAAAACTTATCAAAGTCCATCGGGCGTTGATCTAGCTTTTTACGCTGATTAGCTGTGCCTTCAAACTTTTCTTCAAACCAAATAAATATAAAGGTCCATACAGTTTGCGGGCAGGTATAGCCACACCATACTCGGCCATAAAAGGTAGTAACCAAAAAGAGTGCAAACGCGGCCAACATAAATATAAAGGCTAATATAGTGAAATCTTGCGGCCACAGCGTTAGCCCAAAAATATTGTACTTTTGGTCAACTAAATCAAATAACACAGCTTGCTGGCCATTAAAATTTATCCAAGGCAAAAGCATAAAGGCAAGCATGCCTAAAAAGCCTATACGCTGTCTAAGTAACTGATGAAGCCCTTTTACTGCGCGAACATAAATTCGGTTACGTGGGTTAAACCTGTCGTCTTGACGGCTTAAATCCGGTTGTTGGATTTTAACCTCTGCAGGTATATTCTTTACTTTAATTTGCTTGTCCATCGAAGTTCCTCAACGCCGCTTGGAAATAAAAACGTAGCAATATGTGCGTATTCTTTACTGTAACTGTAGTTCGTTAATGGTAAGTGTGATTAGTTTAAATAATCAGCTGTTTGAATACTTTCAGATATTTCAGAAATATCTAACTGCTGTTGGCTATTATAACAATACTGGCTAAAATTACAGGTATAGATTGCTAATAATTTATTCATCTCAGTTACTTGCTTTTAAAATGCAGTTTATTACACTGCTTGCTAAATTTACCCCATTAAGATCAAGGTTTACGCATTCATGAAAAAGTTTATTATATTGGTCATTCTGATCCTTGCGTTTTTTACTATTGATCACCCATTAGTTAAAGGGCCCCGCGAAAAGCTATTAGGTGAAGGTGTGGGTTTTTTAAGTGATGCGAGCAAAATAAACCGTAGCCCAGCAGCCAATATGGCTAAAAACCGCATTAGCAGTGCGTTAAAGCTCTCTGAGTCTGAACACGAATATATTGAAAAAACCTTTACCACTGATGATTCAGTGCAGTTATTTCATTTACGTTATTGCCGCGAGCGCGACCTAAATTTATATTTTTACGAAGAGCGTTTAAATACAGTGTGTAAAATTGTATCGGATGCATTAGAACAAAAGAGAGCTAAGTAGTGGATTTTTCGCAGTTAAACAAAAAAGCGAGTGACTCTTTTCATAAACAGCGCACAATACTTAAAAAGCTATCGCAAGGAAAAACCTTGCATTGTGAGCAGTGCGGCGAGGTGTTAACACTCGATTTAGCCACCAGCGAGCCGGGTAAAGGCGTTGTTAAGTGTAAAAAAGGCTGCACTGATATTATTTTAGAACTTGGCGCTTAATTATTCTAAGCGCCGTTTAGTACACCTAAAGGCTACTCTTCCCACCCTTCATCTGTAATCAGCCCACTGTTTATGGCTACCACCTCAATAAGCTCGGCAAAACCTAATGCAAAGTCGCCCATTGATTCGTACTGATACTGGTATAAGGCTTCGAGTGTCATGCTATTTTGCTGCGCAATTTGCACTCTTGTTTGCTCATCAACAGCAAAAAAGCTAAGCGTACTTAGCGCACTCTCTAATGCTTCTTTGTACTGAGGCTCTAAAGCGGGAGCTGTTAATAGAGGTTGTGCGTATTCTTTAGTTGCACGTAAAAAACCTTCACTCCACGCTTGGGTATAGTCTAGGTCAAAATTGGCGGGTAACTTGTAACCGGTTTCAAATACTTGCTCACTAATTTGATGGTATAACGTCATAAATAAAAATAGTATTTCTTCGTCTAAATCGTTAGCCGTATTAGGCACAATATGCGCTAACCACTGGTGAACTTCTAATGGGCTTGGCGAACAAATAACCCCAAATAGATAGCCTTGGCTTTGTGTTAATGACATAGCCTGAGGTTGAGTACTTAAAAATGCACTTAATTGCTGTGCGTGTTGCTCGTTAAACTGTGGTAATTGCATTAAATCTCTTTTATTACATTAAAAATTTAGTGGGTAGCGGCCCTGTGCATCGGGGCGGCCTAAAAACTTAACCGCGTCGTGTACATCTTTTGGTAAGCTAGCATCAGGTTTAACATAGCCTGCTACTTTAAAGTCAAAGTTAGCTTTAAGTGTTGCGTCGGCTTCAAGACCTAACGTGTTATCTGGGTCGACCAAAATAGCTATATCACCCGACTTACAGCTTAACATGCCACTCAGTGGGCCTATATTAAACCAGCCATTAAAGCCTTTAACATCTATATTTGGGCTGGCAATCTCGCCTTTTAATGACTCACAATAAGGCACACCTGAGGTGTACTCGTTAAGCTCTAAAATGACTCGACCTTTAGCCGTAGCTGGTATAGGTAGTGCAATACGTTGCATGGCACGCTCTACGGTCGAGCGAATTATACCATCGGTAACTTTAACCACATTATTAAATAATCCGTAATTCACATCAGCATAGCCCGAAATATCGCTACGCTCACGCGGATTACCAAATTTTAAATTAGCATTTAAATTACCCGTAAATAACTGCCAGCCAGCAATATCCCAGCGTACATTATTTAGCTGCTCGTCTTGATAGCGCACTTGCATCATTTGGCCTTGCCATACACTCCCTACGGTTTGCCCTATTTCAAGCTGCTTTGGTAAGTACGGCTTAGCTAGGTCTAACGCAATGGCCGCTGGTAATTTCATTATGCAAAACACAATAAAACTAATAAAAAATACCACTGATAATATTATTATTTTTTTCATTAATTACTTCTCTAGTACTAAGCGGCTTACACGTACAGACCCTGATTTATCATCTTTGCTTAAATCAAGGTTCTCTACTCTTAAGCCATGCTGATTAACCAGTTCGTCTAACCATTCTATTAATTGATTAAACTCTACCGAATCAAGCGTTAAACGTAACGAGTTATCGTTAGGCTGCATTTTACTAATAGTAATACGATAGCGACTACGCGTTGAATTAACCACTTGGCTAATATTTTGATTGCTAATTGCCTGCGTATTACCCGCCGCTTTTAACTTTACTATGCTTTCATCAACCCATACGAGCAGCTCTTGCTGAGTGACGTACGACTTTTTGGCTTTATCTATAGCGTTATTTAGAGGTCTAAAAATTCCCATTACTAAAACAAAAACAACAAATATACCACCAGCAACCATAATCAATTGCTGCTCTTGCTCTTTTAAAGAGCGCCAGTATTGCATTATTTGCTTTTTCATACTGCACCTCGCAGTTTAATTTCGCCTACTACAAAATCGCCATCGTTATTTAACGACCCTTGCTCAACCATTAACCCTTGTTGCTCAAGTATACTTTTTACTTTACCAAACGTTTGAAAGTCTTTTGCGCGTGCGCGTATTCGCAGCTCATTACGGCGTTTATCGTAACGTAGGGTTTCTGGCGTAAATTCGCTTACTTGCGAAAACACGCCAACCAATTGGCTGGTCAAATCTAAAAACCCGGCTTCACTTTCGCCATTAATGGTTTTAAGCGCGCCCCTGATTTGGCTTTTAATTAAGTTAGGACGTACTTTAGTTCCTGGGAATGCTTTTTGGTATCTATCCACTACCTGGGCTTTAGCAAGCTCAACACGCGAGTTAAGTTGATTTAGTTCAACCAGCTTTATTGCAATGGTAGCAAATAAAGCAACACCGGTAATAATGGCTGCGCCTTTCCAATAACCCCACCACAGTGCACTTTTCTTTTTAAGCTGGTACATACCTTGGCGTAAATTAAATTTAACGCTGGTAAGTTGTTTAGCAAATAAGGCCAATGGTAAATCGTAGTCGCTTGCTTGCGAAATTAGGTTAATACTTTCAGGAAACTGATTAGCTGGGCTATAGTGCTTTACGCTCGGCTCGCCTAGTGCACTTAAGTAACCCCTTAGCCAGCTATTTTCAACGGCACTAATATGCCAATCGCCTCTTTTAAATAACCACTGATTATTAAGCTCTATGGCGGTTAATGTATCATCATCGGCTGTAGGCAGTAGCAGGGCATCAGGTAAAATGGTGTATACCGCCAAGTTATGCTCTGAAAATAAAGCAAGCCAAGCCTCAAACCACTCGCGGTCAGTTAAGGCAACTTTAATTGCATGCTGCTCATTAATCATAGTGGGCTCACCAATTGCGACAAATAGCTCGTCTATATCGCACGCAATGTCTTCTTCAAGCATGTATGGCAACGCTTGCTCTAACTTACGATTCCACTTAGTCGGCAACGCCACTGTTTTAAGCTGCACCTGATCGCTAGGCAGTAATACCACTACCTCGCGGGTTTGCGCTTTTTCACTTAGCTCACTTAAACGGCTTGCATCGGTTAATTCCCCACTGGCAATTATTTCTTGTTCTTGTGGTGAATAAATTAACCAATTTAATTTATCTTGCTCTGTTTGACCCGTGCGGATCAGCAGTATTTCTGTCACTGTACGCCTCCAAATTTTCGCGCCAGTATCGTTACTTCGCCATTTTTGGCATGAAGTAATGTGGTCATCGAAAAACGCAAATCGACAAATGTCGCCTGCGTTTGTAATTTAAAATATTCGCTGTTAATACTAAATAGTTCTTTAACCGAATCTAAATTTGTACCGCCTTGCTGCTGTACCTCGGAAAAAAATTCATCCACGCTATCAAATCCGGTTTCAGGGCGAGCTGCTATAACGGCCTCTGCGCCCGATAACGATAATTCGTCAATCATGGCACTTAAAATAAGTGCCTGTTCGGGAAGTAACGTATTGACGTTAATCGATAATAAGGGAGACCCCGGAATAACACACACAAAAGGTAATACTTTTTCCATTACGAGCGGATTAAAACCTTTTACCAAACGCAACTCAGAAGGTGATGCAAATAAACTATTTGCGCTCATATAAGGGTAATCACGCGATAAATACTCGTCTTCTTCAGCGCCTGAACGATAGGTAATGCTGTTTTCATCAAGCCAGTCAAATACACTGTCTGCCATTGCTTCTTCGCTTTCCTCGGCAGGTAAATCTTCAATGTTTTCTAATAATGCAAATAGTGCTTTATGAGCAGGGTTGGTTTTGCTGGTAGAGTTTGGGTCTGGCACTTCCCCTAATGCATTTAAATTTAAACACGCTTGTAAGTCAGTAATTTTACCGCTTAGAGTACCGTTATCTACAGGGTATTGGGTGTCGCCTTGCGTGGCCCAAACCTGATCTAACGAGGTTTTGTCAGGATCATCGTCTTTACTTAACTTTAGTGCCTTTATTGCCAGCTCTTCACCGCCGTAGGCATACCACTTTGCTTGTTGGTGACCTTGCAGGTTAGTGCTTTTTTGAACCTGCACCATTAAATTAGCACTCATTTCTACGGCTAATATCGCGGCCAGTGCAACAATAAACAGCACAATAACTAATGCGGCACCGCGTGATTCGCGCTTATTCATTAATTACTCTCCCCGCTGTTTTTGCCCTGCCCGGGTACTAAAAAAACACGACGAATAGGCTCTGCCTCAATTTGTTGTAAAGTAACCGCAACCGCTTTAGGTAAGGCTTTTATTTGCCATTGCTCTTGCCATTCGTTGTTGGCATCTAAAAATTCAAATTTAAGCTCTTCAATACCTTTTAAAACAACTTGTACCCGCGGCTCCATATTATCAAGCTGATCTACATACACTCTGTATACACGCTCTAAATTGTCATCAAGCACTCTATACCCTACGGCTTGTAACTCAGAACGAGGCAGCAAATTAATTGGGTTTACCCAGCCATCGCGTACAAACGCAATACCATCGTATTGGCTTTCTAATATATAACGCCCTGCTAGTAAGTATTGCTCTTGCGCATCACCGGCTTCGTTACGTACAGTGCGCTGAGTCATTTGGCTAAAGTCTTGGTCCATTAACCTAAATGCGGTTTGTAGGCCGTTAAGCTCCGCTATTTTTTCATCAGACGCTTCTTTTGCTTTGGTGGTTGAGTCTAAAATTTGGTGAGTAGCCATAATCACCACCGCTAAAATAGCCATAGCAACTAATACTTCGATTAATGTAAATCCGCGCTGCTTCACTTATTAACTGCCTTTATTTAAATAAGTTGAAAGCTCGTACACCGATTGCTCGTATTTTTCGTCGCTAAAAACATTTATGGTCACTTTTACAAAGCTTTTGTCTGCAGTTTTTGCTATTTCTTGCTTCCAAAACCACTCAACGCCCGCCATTACTTCGCTGCCGCGCGCGCCATTTTTAGCCTGCCAGTCTTTACCTTTACTACGCTGCACCACAAGCACATTTTCTGCCACCCACGATGCATACGTTTGCTCTTCAAGTGTTGTTAAATGATTTATATGCTCGCCGGTTGCTTGCATAGCTGCAATCCCAGCCATAGCACAAATACTTAACGCTACAAGCACTTCGAGTAAGGTAAAGCCTTTATTTAGCCTCATTATTATGGCTCTTTTCGCAAATTAACAGGGGCTGTAAATTCCCCTTCAATGTAATACACAGGCTCGCTTTGCTCTTTTAATTCAACAATAAGCTGAAAGGCGCTGACCTCGCCAGATGATAAAATAAGGACTTGCGGTATTTTTAGTTTTTCAAGCTCTAATAAGCTATCGTCATCGCCGCCGCTCATTAGCTCACGCCAATTTGCTTGCTCAAGTAAGTTCTCTTGTGACCAGGCTAAATCTTCTAAATTGAGCGTGAGTTTTAACCGTTCATCCAGCTCAATGGGCTTGTAAAGGTCTTCGCGGTCAAAGGTAATCCATTTTTCGCCATCAAATACTAGAAACTCAAGGGTGTTTTCTTCAACCATTAAGCCAAGTTCTATTTGATTTAAAATAGCAAATTCAGAGGCCATGTTAATGGTGGTATGCAGCCTAAGCGCTTGTGTATCAAGCTCATCTTCGGCACCGCCTTCTAAGCTGTATACCACCATTTTGGTCGCAAATGCGATAATAGTAAGTACCACTAAAATTTCTATTAAGCTAAACCCACGGTGGTGGGCGCGCATACGATTAAGGCTTACTTGCATAGTAAGCCTCGTGCAATCGTATTTAACCATACTGCTTGGTTAAGTCGCATTTATTGCTCGTCTTCGTTCCAGTTGCCAATATCATCATCGGTACCGGCTTCGCCATCAGGTCCCATCGAAAAAATATCAAACTTGCCAATTTCACCTGGGCTAATTAGCTGGTACGGGTTGCCCCATGGATCTTCTGGTAATTCATTTACAAAACCACCATCAGGGAAACGCTTTGGAATTGGCTCAATGCTGGTTTTATTGACCAATGCTTCTAAGCCTTGCTCTGTGCTTGGGTAGCTTTTATTTTTAAGCTTGTATAAGCTCATTGCATCTTCAAGCTGTTGAATATCTAGATGTGCTTTATCGATAGCAGCTTCTTCTTGTTGGCCCATAATATTAGGCGCCACAATTGACATAATCATCCCGATAATAACCAATACCACCATTACTTCGAGTAAAGAAAAACCTGATTGTTTATTCACGTAAATACCTCATTTTCCAAAAACATAATTTAATTTGGCGTCATCTAAGTAAATACTAACTTAGCTAACCCCTTAAAGCTTAAAGTCCTACCGCTTTATTCATTGCCATTATTGGCTGTAAAATAGCCATTACTATAAACAAAACAATCACCGCCATAGAGGCAATCATTGCTGGCTCTAATAATTTTAATGATACGTTTACCATGCTTTCAAACTCACGGTCTTGGTTATTAGCCGCGCGCTCTAACATTTGTTCTAACTCACCTGATTTTTCACCGCTGGCAATCATGTGCAGCATCATCGGCGGAAACAATTTGGTTTGCTGTAAAGCCGCTCTTAGGCTTGCACCTTCACTGACTCTATCGGCAGCATCTGCCACCGATTTTTTCATTTTTTTATTCGCTAATACGCCACCCGATATGCGCATTCCTTCAAGTAGTGGCACTGAGCTTGACGATAAAATACTGAGCGTACGTGCAAAACGCGCGGTATTAATACCCCGCGCTACTTTACCAAAACCAGGCATGTGCAGTACGCGGTCGTCCCACCAAAAGCGAATTTTAGGTTGTTTAAGTGCATGTTTAATGCCTACTGCCAGCGCAGTAATGACTAACAAACTTATAAACCAATAATTTTGTACAAAGTGGCTGCCTGCCATAACCCATTCGGTTGTCCAAGGCAGTACTTGCTTAGTTTTTTCGAAGGTTTTTAAAATTTTAGGCACAACAGTACCGAGTAAAACCGAAACAATACCAATAGCAAAAATAACCAAAATGGTAGGATATACCATGGCTTGAGTAATTTGGCTGCGCATGTGTTGGCGCTGCTCGGTGTAATCGGCAAGACGATTTAATACTTGGTCAAGGTGCCCTGATTTTTCACCTGCGGCTACCATTGCTCGGTATAAATCGTCAAATACATGTGGAAATTCACTCATGCCATCGGCCAGTGTATAACCCTCTACTACCTTTGAACGTACCGACATAAGCATACGTTTTAAGCGAGGCTTTTCACATTGCTCTGCCACCGCCATGACAGCCCCTTCAACTGGCAATGCCGATTGAATGAGCGTAGCAAGCTGGCGCGTAATAAGGGCTAAATCGGAGGTTGATACGCTGGGTTTAAAAAAACGACTTAATAACGGCGTTTTTGCGCCACTAACTTGCTTTTCCCCTTCTGCTGCAGGGACAACTTCAAGCGGCGTAAGTTTTTTTTCGCGCAGCGCTTGGCGTATTTGCTTAGCAGTATCGGCTTCTAAAATGCCTTTTTGCTCTTTCCCTCGACCATCAAGGGCACGGTATTCAAACGCCGCCATGGTTAGGCTTCCTCACGGGTAACGCGTAGAATTTCTTCAAGGGTTGTTTTGCCTGCCAGTACGCGGCTACAGCCATCTTGGCGTATGCTTGGGCTTTTTTGGCGAATGTATTTTTCAACACTTTGCTCGCCTTTACCGCTGTGGATCATTTCGCGTATTTCTTCATCAACCACCAGTAATTCATGAATACCAGTACGGCCGCGGTAACCATTAAAGTTACACTCTTCACACCCTACTGCGCGGTAAATTGTAGGTGCGCTATCAAACGGTACTCCTAGCAGCTCACACTCACGTTCATCAGCAGTGTGACCTTCTTTACAGCTATTACATAAAGTACGTACTAAGCGCTGCGACAGCACGCCTAACAATGACGATGACAGCAAGAATGGTTCTACACCCATGTCTTCCATACGGGTAATTGCGCCCGAGGCGGTGTTGGTATGTAGCGTAGACATCACTAAGTGACCTGTAAGCGATGCTTGCACGCCAATTTGCGCGGTTTCAAGGTCACGTATTTCACCGACCATTACCACATCGGGATCTTGACGTAATATTGCACGAAGCCCGCGGGCAAAGGTCATATCTACTTTGGTATTTACTTGCGTTTGGCCAATCCCCGGAATTTCGTACTCTATTGGGTCTTCTACCGTTAAAATATTACGATCGCGAGAGTTTATTTGGCTCATACCGGCGTACAAGGTGGTACTTTTACCAGAACCCGTTGGGCCAGTAACCAAAATAATACCGTGTGGTTTACTAATTAAATCAGCAAACAACTCTCGGTTTTGCGGCGTCATGCCTAAATCTTCAAGGTTTAAGCGGGCATTGTTTTTATCAAGTAAACGCAGTACTACACGCTCACCAAAGCTAGATGGCATGGTAGATACACGTACATCTACTGCACGCCCTGCAATACGCAGGCTGATACGACCATCTTGCGGAATACGTTTTTCTGCTATATCTAACTTCGCCATTACCTTAATACGCGATACTAATAACGAAGCAAGCTTACGATTAGGTTTAAGCACTTCTTTTAATACGCCATCAACCCTAAAGCGAATCACGAGCTCTTGCTCAAAGGTTTCGATATGTATATCGGATGCACCTTCTTTAATTGCTTCGCTTAACATGGCGTTGATTAGTTTGATGATAGGCGCATCATCATCGCCGGCTAATAAATCTTCGGTTTGAGGGAGCTCATCGGCAAGGGAGAATAAATCGACCTCATTACCAATATCTTCCATCATTTGTTGTGTTTCAGAGCTGTCGCGCTGATACGCAGCCTCTAATAGTAACTCAAATTTATCGTCAGCTAACTGCTCTAGGGTAAAGCCTTTACCTGCAATGCGACGCACTTCTAGCAATACTTCAACATCTAGCTCGCCGCGGTAATACACAACTTGCTGTTCATTATTTTTACTAAGCAGTACACCCGCTCTGCGCGCATACGAAAAAGGTAAACGCTTTGGAGGCAACTCAACTAAATCGTTACTTGTAAGTAACTCCTCAGAGCGTGTTTCATCACTACGATGAACCACGTCTTCGTTTATTTGTTCTATTGCGCTAGTCATCTTCACGCTCTGCACGTTCTTTAGAGCTCAATGCTTTTAAGTGCTCTTCATAAGTTGGTGGCAGAATAAGCTCATCATCCCAAGATGGAAGTAAAGGAACATCTGAATTTGGCATAAGCTCTATGCCATCTTCTTTCTCTTTCATTTGCTCGCCACGGATAAAGTTATACTTATTAAAGCTTAACTTATTCATATTAACGCCATCGCGAATAATAGTTGGGCGAATAAATACAATAAGATTACGCTTACGTTTGGTCGTATTAGTTGACTTAAATAAGTGACCTAAAATTGGAATATCACCTAAAATTGGTACCTTAGATACACTCTCTTGTACGTCTTCATCAATTAAGCCGCCTAACACAACCATACCGCCATCATCAGCCATAACGGTTGTGGTAATGGCGCGCTTATTAACAGAAATATCAACAGCGGTTGCACCACTTACACTCGATACTTCTTGTTCAATTAATAATTGTACTGCTGAGCCATCGTTAATTTGTGGGGTTACTTTTAGTTTTACACCCACTTCTTGGCGTTCAATGGTTTGAAATGGATTATCGTTATTACTGCCTGTTTGCGAACCAGTAATAATGGGTACTTCTTGACCCACTATCATCGACGCTTCTTCGTTATCCATGGTGGTAATAGAAGGTGTAGCCAGTATGTTTGAGTTAGTGTCAGTTGAAACGGCCTGAATAATTGCACCCCAGTCGTTTTTAACTAAACCAAACGCTAAGCCATTAACACCACTTAGTAGCGAGGCAAGTGCCGAATAATCACCCTCAGTTGTTTCATCGTAGCTGGTTACGTTACCTGATTCTGTGCCTATTATTGTTTGTGTGGTTGTGGTGTCTTGCGCTTGAATACCTGCAACCGCTAATGAGCCTACAGGCACAGTTGAGCCATTATTAAACTGCAACATACCGCCATCTTCTGAAATCCATTGCGTACCTAAGTTAACACCATCCGATTCCATTACTTCAACAATAATCGCTTCTACAAGTACTTGCGCACGGCGAATATCGAGCCTATCAATCACGGTCTCTAATGAGCGCATGGTATCGGGCTGTGCCGTAATAACTAATGAGTTTGAGTCAGGGTGGGCTTCAATACTGGCATCGTTTTTATTGTTTGTACGAGTTTTACTTGTGCCTTGGCCATCTTCTGCAAGCGTTTTACTTACGCCTTGCAGTACTTTTACTAAATCCTCTGCTTTGGCGTAGTTTAAGTAAAATACTTTGGTATTACCTTGGCTTTCAAGTTCACCATCTAGGCGCTTAATTAGTTCTATAGCACGGGTACGGGCTTGCCCTTCACCGCTTACTATTACGCTGTTAGTACGGCCATCGGCAACCACCTTAGGGATCAAAAACTCTGGAACGCTGCCTTTACCGCTGTCTTTGTAAATATTTTCAACAACCGACACTACATCATCTGCTGTTGCATATTTAAGCTTAACAATATCTACACGCTTATCACCGGCTTGATCCACCGAGCGAATAATTTCTACCAAGCGATTAACCGACGCTGCATGGCCAGTAAGCATCATGACATTGGCAGCATTAAAGTTTGCTACATGGCCACCGTCTTTTTGGTCGCTAAATTGACGTACCAATGGGCCAAGCTCTTGAACACTTACATTTTTAACGCGTACCACACGGGTGATCATCATATCGCCCGATGCAGTGCTGTTTTCTGTAATTAGCGGTACATTTGATTTTTTAGCGTCAGAGCTTTTTTCAATCTTGATAATACCGTTGTCCATTTCTACTGCTGAGTAGCCATACACTTCGAGTACATTTAAGAAAAATTGGTAGTACAGCGCTTCATCCATTAACTCATAACTACGTACGTTTACTTTACCGCGCACATTTGGGTCAATGATCACTGTTTTATTAAGGTTTTTACCAACAATGTTTATAAACTCGTTGATATCTGTGCCTTTAAAGTTTGCAGCATATTCAACAGCTGAAACCGACAACGAAATACTGGCTGCTAAAAAAAGCGCTGCGTACTTAGCTAACCCTTTTTTAATTTTTTTGAGGTGTAGCACCTGAACCATTATGTTAAAACTCCAAAGCTAAGTTATTGCAGGCTAAATTGCACATCGATTTGCTCACCATCACGTTCTATCGTAATTGTGGCATCGCTGGTATTACGCAGCTCATTAATAGCTGCCATTGCCTGTTGTAAATCTGTTAATTGGTAGCCGTTAATAGCCACGGCTAAATCATTATTCTGTAGGCCCATTTGTTTAAATAGAGCAGGCTCTTTACCTGGGCTTAAGCGATAGCCGATTAACTCGCCATCGCTCATTGCTTGTGAAACACGAATATAATCAAATAACTTACCAGGTTCACTTAGTAGCTCTTCTCGTGTTTCTATTATTGCTTCTTTTACATCTGGGTCAGCGGTTGCGTTAATTTGCAACTCGCTTTGTTCTATTTTTTGCGGCCCCATGTCTTGTGCTTCGCGAGCGGCAAGCACAGGCATAGACACTTTTTTACTAAAGTCGAGACCATCTAGCATTAGCGTTTCAAATCGGCCGTTTACACTTAAAATAACGCGATCGGGAAGTATTTGCGCAACCTCTGCACGGGTGCCTTGTACAACCTCTTCAACTAAGTAACTAACTTGTCGCCCCTGTGACTCAATAATAGCAATACCTGCCTTGTCGTCGTTACTTACAGCAACAATACCAGTTAGATTAATACTTAAGCGTGTTTCTGGTGCATTATTAATTACTTCGTTTTGCTGCGCAGTATTGGTTTTATTTGTTACAGTTTTTTTACCAAATAAAAATTGCTCTATAATATTTTGTACTGAGGTAGTACTAGAAGCCTTCGATGCGGCTGAATAGTGAGATGGAGTAAGCGGTGTAGAGACCGGTTGTGGCCATACCAGCCAAACTAATTTTGAGAGTAAATAAGCAAGATAAACAACGACTAACAGCGTAACTACTGCGCTTAATTTAGCATGGGGTAGCCGTGTTAAAAATTGTTTAAGCTGTTGAATTTGCTGTTCCATAATAATGTTCTTATTTTAATTTACTGCATAAGCGCGTACCCATAGTACCCTTTCATTTTTCATTCAACAAGCACACTAATATTAAACTTTGTAAACAGATTAATATAACAATGTAATGTTGACTAAAAAACCAGCACGCGCCGTAATACCTTCATCCTACGATGATTTCATGATAAATTTTACGATATATAAATAGTCGATTGAAGAAGCCTAATGAGTAAAAAAAATAATACTAATGCCGACTCAGACCACAACAGTGAGCCAAAAGTTCGATTAGATAAATGGTTATGGGCTGCGCGCTTTTATAAAACCCGTGCGCTTGCACGCGAAATGGTGCAAGGCGGCAAAGTACATTATAATGGGCAACGTACTAAAGCGAGTAAAATTGTGGAGGTTGGCGCAACCATAAAACTTGCCCAAGGCGTTGATGAAAAGCTTATCAAGGTACTTAAAGTGCTTGAAAAACGCCAAAGCGCCCCCATTGCACAGACCTTGTATCAAGAAACTGATGCAAGTATTGCAAAACGCGAAGAAAACGCCATCGCACGCAAAAATAACAGCTTCTTTGCTCCACATCCGGATAAAAAGCCCGATAAAAAGCAACGACGCGAACTTTTAAAAATGAAATCAAGTTAGGTATAGCCGCTCATGCAACAAGATTTACTGCACCGTTATTTATTCGACAAACTCGATGTTCGTGGCGAACTCGTTCAAATTGAGCACGCCTACAACGAGATGATAGCTAATCACAATTACCCTGAGCCAGTTAAAGCATTATTAGGTGAATTACTCGTTGCAACGTGTTTATTAACTGCCACTTTAAAGTTTGAGGGTGAAATAGCCGTTCAGCTACAAGGCGATGGCCCTGTTAAATACGCTGTTATTAACGGCGATGATAAACAAAATATGCGTGGTATTGCGCGCATGCAAAGCGAGGTTAGCGGCTCAACGGTAAAAGAGCTTGTAGGTAAAGGTTATATGGTTATTACCATTACTCCAACCAAAGGCGAACGTTATCAAGGCATAGTGCCTCTTGAGCACGATACATTAAGTAAATGTATTGAAAGCTACTTTGAGCAATCAGAACAGCTAAAAACACGCCTTTGGTTTGCAACCGACACAACAGAAGGGAAAGCCAAAGCCTGTGGGTTGTTTTTACAAGTACTGCCTGTTGATAAGCAAAAATCAATTAATGACTTTACTCACTTAGAAGCCTTAAGCGATACAATTAAACGCGAAGAGCTATTAGAGCTTGATGCCAATACCGTATTAACGCGCTTATATCACGAAGATAACCCGCGCGTATTTGACCCGCAAGCTATTACATTTAAATGTGGCTGTAGTAGAGAGAAAACCATTACTGCTTTAGTTAATGTAGGCCAACAAGCATTACTTGATGATGTTGCTGAAAATGGCGCTGTTAACATTAGCTGCCATTATTGCCTAAAAGAATATGTTTTTGACGAGCAAGATGTTAAAAACATTTTTAATTAACCTCCCACCTCATAATCAAATATAAAGCCGCAAAATATGCGGTTTTATATTATAAAATGATGATACCGGTGTCATGAATTTTGTTAATTTACTGACACCGGTATCATTGAAATTATTCATGTTTTTTAGCAAATATATGTGTTTTTAGGGCCTTTACAGGCTCGAATATCTCAAATCCTTCTGTTACTATAATTTCAGCTTAAGGGAACTAAGAACCCAGAGCTATCCCGTTCAAACTCTCACACATAGTTAGGTATAAACATGACTACAAGCGCAACACGTTTTGTCGATTTAACCGCAGCTGAACTTGTCGAGCATGCGATTCGTCGTGGCGAAGGGACACTAGCCGCAAATGGAGCCTTTGTTGCAATTACAGGCAAGCGCACTGGTCGCTCTCCTAAAGATCGCTTCATTGTAAAAGAAGCAACAACGCAAGATGATATCCAATGGGGCAATGTAAACCGCCCATTCGATGCTGACAAATTTGACGCTTTATGGGCTCGCGTAGAAGCACATGTGCAAAGTAATGACCACTTCACCTCTCACCTAGAAGTTGGCGCAGACCCTGAGCACTATCTACCTGTAGTTGTTACTACAGAAACAGCGTGGCACCATATTTTTGCTAAAAACATGTTTATTGAGCCTAAAAACTATAATGCATCTGATTTACCCCAATGGCAGGTAATGAATGTACCTTCGTTTGTTTGTGACCCACAGCGTGATGGAACCAACAGCGACGGCACTGTTATTATTAACTTTGCTCAACGCAAAGTGTTACTTGCTGGTATGCGTTATGCCGGTGAAATGAAAAAATCGATGTTCTCCGTTCAAAACTTTCTTCTTCCAGCAAAAGGTGTATTACCAATGCACTGCTCTGCTAACGTAGGAGAAGCGGGTGATACAGCACTATTCTTTGGTTTATCGGGTACTGGTAAAACAACTTTATCGGCCGACCCAACACGCTTTTTAATTGGTGACGACGAACACGGTTGGGCACCAGGAAGCGTATTTAATATCGAAGGTGGCTGTTACGCAAAATGTATCGACCTCTCACAAAAAAATGAGCCAGTAATTTGGAATGCTATTCGCTTTGGTACAATTTTAGAAAACGTTGTACTTGATGAAACACGCACACCTGACTTTAACGATACAAGCTTAACGCAAAATAGCCGTGCTGCTTACCCGCTAGAGCACGTAGAAAAGCGCAAAGTTGAAAACCGTGCTGGCGAGCCAAAAGCTGTTGTATTTTTAACCTGTGATGTGAGCGGTGTTTTACCGCCGGTTTCTGTACTTAGCGAAGAAGCCGCAGCTTTTCACTTTTTAAGTGGTTACACGGCTAAAGTGGGCTCTACAGAGATTGGCTCAACTAGCGATATAGAATCTACATTCTCAACGTGTTTTGGCGCCCCTTTCTTCCCTCGCCCTGCAGGTGTTTACGCTGAGCTGCTTATGAAGCGTGTACGCGAATTTGGGGCAAAGGTTTACCTTGTTAATACAGGGTGGACAGGCGGCCCATACGGTACCGGTGAGCGTTTTGATATTCCAACTACCCGCACTGTAATAGATGCAATCGTATCTGGTAAATTAGCCAATGTAGAGACTCAGCATATCGATGTATTAAATCTAGACGTACCAGTGGAAGTCCCTGGTGTGGATAGCAAGCTACTTAACCCAATTAATACATGGGAAGATAAAGCAAAATATAATGAATATGCAGCAAAACTTGCCGCTGACTTCACTGAAAACTTCGCTAAATACGATGTATCAGATGATATTAAAAATGCAGGCCCAAAAGCATAATTAATTACCAACCCTGATTTAAACGCCAGCCTATAAAGCTGGCGTTTTTGTTTGCTAAGCTAATTATTTTATTGCTGCGACATTTTGTCGCAGCTCATTTCTAGTAAACAAAGATACAATGCGCCATCCCTTTACTGCATATTTTTAATGGTCACTCTTTTATGCGTTTTAATGGTTCATGGCGAAAAATAGCAAGACGTGTACATTTATACCTAGGCTTATCTATCGGGGGTGTACTCGCACTCATTGCTCTAACAGGTTCTATACTCGTTTATTACCCCGAACTAGATGAAAATATAAGTAGTTTAAGTACAGAAACAGCGAGGCCTATAAATTGGGATACCGCATATCAAACGTTAAAAACTCACTACCCAGATAAACAAGGCTCGTGGCGTTTAGAAAGCACCAAAGATAAACATTATATTCCCGCAAGATATTACAACCCAAACGAAACAGTGGATCACGCTTTTGCACCACTTATGGTTTGGCTAAGCCCTGATGGCAGGCTTATATTACGTGAGGATGTATGGGGTAACTACTTTGTTACCTGGATTTATAACGTACACTTCTCGTTACTTGCAGGTAGCGCTGGTACAATCGTTATAGGCTATATAGGAATAGGTAGCCTTATACTCCTCATATCAGGCCTATGCGCTTGGTGGCCTAAAAAAGGGCAATGGGCTAAGGCTATAAAGTTTAAAGCGCGCAGCTCTTTACTGGGCGTGTTATATGACTGGCACAAGTTGCTTGGTTTAATTTTTGCTTTGCCCTTAATCCTATTAACAGCAACCGGTATAATGTTAGCAATACCAAAGCAAACCGATCCTTTAATAACAGCCCTGCTTGGAAATATAGATAAACCTAACAGCGTAATAATAAAACCCCAGCGCAGTATTTCTTTATCAGCAGCACTTAGTACAGCACAAGAGGCCATGCCAAATACACTGCTAGCATGGGTAGAAACCCCGTCAAATCACAATGCGGTATATCGGTTTAGGTTCAAAACCAAAAGCGATCCCTCTCATCGCTTTCCTCACAGTTATGTGCAAGTAAATGCAAGCACAGGAGAGCTCATAAGTGTTTTTAATATAGATAAGATGAGCATTGCCAGTAAATTTAAAAACTGGTTGCATCCACTTCACAATGGCAGCATTGGCGATCAGCCATTACGAATTCTATGGGTTTTATCAGGTGTAGCCAGCGCTTTGTTATTTGCCCTGGGCCTTTTTAGGTGGCTCATTAAAACGAAACGATTTAAATACACTATAAGCTAATTACAAAGCTTATTTAAAATATCAAACGAGCCCTTCACAACCTAAACCTGCTTGTATAACTACGACCTAACTACGACCTAACTTACGACCTAACTTACGAGCTGCTTACGCAGCGTAAATCAAAGCAACAGCGATATAGATAGTCAAACCGCCTTATACCAAACTTGAGGTGCTGCGCTTGATAATAAGCTAAGACCTATGAACTGTTTGTAAAATTAATTCATTACTTTAAGTTATATTGCGTGCTTTAATCGCGGGCTTCGTGAGCCTCAATTCACGCTACGAAGGAGTTGCGGAACTATATAATGGCAGGTATTTCACTTTTCTAGAGACGTAGAAAAAGCACTTCATTTCTCAAGCGGCGTTCTGGTATTGGGAGTAGGAGCGCTACACATCAGAATGTCGTGCGGACTAAGGTACGCATATTTAAAAACGCTATATTTACCATACAAAGATGTGTGGTGAGCCTTATCCGCGGGTTTCGTGATACTCAACCCACGCTACGGAGGTGGGGATATTACACAAAGGCCTGTATTTCACTTTTCTGCGGACGTAAAAAAACCCGTTACATCGCTGTAACGGGTTTCTCTTATTTGGAGCCTGGCAATGTCCTACTTTCACATAGCAAATGCTACACTATCATCGGCGCTGTTTCGTTTCACTACTGAGTTCGGCATGGGGT
>NZ_JAQREO010000023.1:0-29760 GCF_028599385.1 Pseudoalteromonas sp. CST2 | reverse complement strand
GGCACCGCAGCTGCATCTCATTTATGGTTAATTTAATGGCTGGATTAATTGCCTATACTTTTCAGACTAAAAAGCCGAGTATAAAAGTGACTCGACTTTAATTCTTATGCAGATCTGAGGTTAATTACACAATAACCAGCAACACCTTAAAATACATCTAGGCGAAAATTTCACGGGAGCATAGGCCTAGCGCGTATTACCTTTACTGCGAATGATCGGGGCAACCTTCAAAGGAGCTAGCTCAAATAAGCTCAGTTCGGTATTCCCGCCAATTGACTCGACCGAGAGGCCATTTTCTCCGGGGGCACCGAATACAAGATTTGAAAGTACAACTTCTCCGTTATTTACAAAGACCTCAATGGATGTTGTATCTACAATGATATCCAACATGACAAAGCCATCGCGCATTTGTACGGGCGACTTTCGAACCTCGCGGTAAACTTTGGGCATCGCATTGGCTATAGCATCACTATCGCGTTGGATAAATACAGTATCATTCGCAAGGTTGTACCCAACGATAGAAAAGTGCTTTTTTCCTTCCTTAAGTCGGAAGCGGACCTCTTTAGCATCTGAATCTGCATTAATCTTCACACGGAGACGATAGGCGTCGGATGGAGGTTGAGGGAGTGTCGTTTTCGACGCTTCCGTCACCAGAATATTAGATTGAGCTACTGTACTGCCTTCAAGTTTGTTGATCGCATTTATGGGTTGCGATACAAGTTGTGGCTTACCGCCGACGGACTGAAGCATGATGCGCCGTACGACCGAGTTAGCTCCCCCGTGCCAGTCATCGGTTGGGAGTTTGGTGGCGTAGGCCCAGTTATTAAGCCAACCGATGGCATAGCGCGAAGTAAGGCGTTCGGCGTCATTGTTGCGGGGGTCGTCCCATGTCACTGCGGCATAAAAGTCGGCGCCGAAGTCTAGCCATTGAGGTTCATCGTGATCAGCGGTGAAATGTTCTCCGTCCCATTCTCCGGTCCAGTACACAGTTCCCGTGGTCATTCCTTTTTTAAAGCCGTTCGCGCCAGTTACCAGCACCCATCGTGTAGTTGCAGTGTCACCGTTGACCGACATTCGGAACAGGTCTGGACATTCCAGAATTCCAAGGTCGCTGCGCTTGAACCCAGACTGATACTTCCAATGCTTCAAATCGGGCGATGTGTAAAAGCCGATCTTATGGCCCTCAGCCAGAACCATCAACCATTCATTGCGCGTGTCGTCCCAGACTATTTTAGGATCACGCCAATGCTGGGATCCTGGGTTGTCCATAATAGGGTTGTCTTGGTACGCCTTAAATCGATAGCCGCCGTCAGTCGAGACAAAGAGTGATTGACGCTGCACACCCTCGTGCTGTTGAGTCATAATGGCTATTACCGCGCCAGGACCGAAGCCTGCAGTGTTATTGATGTCAATTACTGCGCTGCCGGTTTCAATATCGCCGAGGCCATTCTTATACTTATCGATTGCCACGCCGTGATCTTGCCAGTGCACAAGGTCAACCGAGGTTGCGTGGTACCACTCAGTACCATTCCCTATAGGATAATCGGCATTGTAAAGGTAATAGTAGTGCCAGATACCGTCAATCATAATTGGACGCTGAGGATCGTTCATCCAGTGTTTTTCGGGGGTCAGGTGCATTGCGGGTCTATATCGTGCCCAATTAGTCGGACGCTGGTATTTAGATGATTTTTCTGTCAACAGGGGCAACGGTGAGGAGCTGATTGCTGCTTCGGAACCGAATTCAACGGCCGATGACCCCCCTGAATTGAACAGCGCGACCAACATGCAAATTGCCAAAGACCAGCGACTTGCAGATATTAAAATAAAATTGTTATTCATAACTCTCCTTATTGGAAAATCGGATAAAAAGTAAAGTAGTTGCGCAAAGGTACTCAATGAGCATGATAGATGGTATGGGCGGTACAAAAAAATTGTAAAATAAAGAAATGCAGTGCTTCAAAAGTCACTGCCGCAAAACAAAAAAAACCGACTGACAGTTTGTGAGGCTGTCCAATGAATCCGCATACTTTTATTTGCCAGGTACAAATAAGAGAGAAGAGGATACGTCGGTACAACACATTCTCCTCTTCCCCCTTGTAAGGACTATATAAGTTAATTTACTAAAGTTATTGCTTAAGTGGCTTGATCTGTCCGCCCGAATTCACATTCAGGTTTGCAGGGATATCGGCCCAACCACCTAGCCCATAACCATTTACGCCATAGGAATAATCAACCTCTGACGAGTCGCCGTTAATTTTTATCCTAACTGTAGGTGCAAGTGTCCCACCACGGCGAAAGTTTTCTTTAGTGCCGATTGTGTCGATGAACGATTGGATTAAACCACCAGGCATCACATAGTGTGAGTATGACTGGAATTGACCTGGATGCTGATTATAGTCTGGCGCAAACGGGCTACCTGGCCAGTAATTGAGGTTTGTTGGGTTACCGAGCACCAGCCCAGATCCCTGGTTCATCGGCTGGTAATCGCTGCGAATACCGTTGCCTACGAAACCATATACGCCCTCGGGGCCAGTAATACCTGTTGCATATGTAGTGCTGTGGCTAATAGTGAAAAGATAGTATTTGCCATCTTGTTGGTAAATCTGCGGTCGTTCAGTCTGGTCGGTGACACAGTTTGCAGATAGAATAGGCGGCAGAAATTCCCACTCGGTCAGGTCGTCGTTCGTAGCCCTGGCCAGACCAACGTTACCGATTTGAAAGGGCGCACCCGATGCATTCACTTGGGTTACGGTTTCTGCATAAGGGTCGCCGTCCCGGTAGCCAAGGTCGTCCGCATCACACTGTGCAGTTGCCCGGTCCATCGCCGTGTTGCCCTCAAATACCATATAGGTCTCACCTGGATGAGCCGGATCTTCGAAAGTAAACGGGTCGCGGAAGTTATAGTAAGGGTTTTGCTCAGCATTTTGGTAGTAAGTGCCGTCAGCCTCGAGTAACGACGTAACCTTATTGAACCCGGTGAATCTCACACCGTGTTTATTAGCATGCACATGGCCTACGCTTAGGGCGAGTCGAGAGTCGTACGGTTTGATGTCCGGTCCACCGTTTTGGTCTCGGTAGAATGCAACATCTGTGAAAAATAATTTTATTTCACCACCTGGAAAAATACGCGCCGAGCCTGACCACTGGGTCTGGTGGCTATAAGACTGGTCCTCGAAAATTTCACCGGTGACACCTTCATCGAACACGAGACCACCATAGGTCCAACCACCATTTTCTGGGCGTTGATCAGCGGAAATCCCAGCCGGCCGATAGAAGTAGCCGATCTTTGCGTAAACGTGACGATCATCAAAGCCAAGGCTACGGTCGGCTACTAAAGAAAAAATGATTTCCTGTCCATTAACACTGTACTGATTAGCATTCTCGTCAGTAAGAGGCCAAGAGTCCCATACCCAGACCTGTTCGTTCGACATGTCGGGAAAGTTTTGCGGGATATCAGGCATAGTATATTCTTCAGGCATCGAATTTTGACGTGAACCTGCCGTCGGATCAGACATGCGCTTGATTTGACGTGCATCAGCCCGCGTCCACTTCGCAGTGAAATTACTCTCAGGTGAAAATGCCTCTTGGGTGTGAAGTGTCGGCTCGGGACCTGGCTGTAGATAAGGTTCTGCAACAGCTGCCGTTGTTAAACCCAGAAATGCACACAAAATTGGGATTGTCGATTTACTTATTTTACTATCCATCAATATCTTCTCACTAAATTGAAAATGTTTCCCGTAAAAGAATAGCCTCTTCCTAATAAGACACCCTGTTACCCTAGTCTAAATCAATTATCCTCAGTGAAAACCAATTGTATTCACTTGAACGTATGCGACTTTTAAAGCGAAATCGATTCGGACAAAGGCTAAAGTTTATCCTCTGGAATTAGCCAATAAATTCAGGCGTAATAATGCCCTCGCTAATTGATATTAGCAGTGTGACTATATACTAATCTCTCGACTACTTAAACGATTAAGTTGTGTATTTAGTAAGAGTGTACTGATTTAATAATATAAATATAAACATAAACATAAATATAAAAACTAATGCATGAATTAACTTTTAAAAAATCCGATTAATTCATCTCTAATTAAGGTTTTGTCGTGTATATGGGACGTAAAGGGTTAGTGTTTACTTATAAACTTAATGGGTGCTCTAGAGGGGAAAAATAAAATTGTGAATATTAATGCTGTAAAACTAAATTTTAATGCTTTAAGGTTGTGATTCTGCATTTAGGTTTTAACTGAAAAACAATGTATTTATCACCATTCGGTACTAGGTTCATTAGGGTTTTACTTAATCGATTAAGTTAATCTGGGGAAAGGGGGCATTAGTTTTAGACTGGTGCTTATGTATTGGAAAAATGAACCCCGAATATAGGATTACGTATTGTTATTCTCCGATGAGTCAAAAACGATACTGACTCATAAAATACTGTTGCTTTGGGTCTTGAAAAGCATTCCCGCCAAGGTTTTTAATCTTCATCAAGGCATCTAATTTTCGACCATATGTTTAAGCAAGAAGTATACGTTTTAATAACTAGGCAAATTACCACTTCAAATCACTTACTGTAATAGATGTTTTCAAACGATTTCTCGTTGTTTAAGAAATTTACCTAATAAAAAACATAATTATTTTTAGAGTGTAATTTAGTTAATAAATCTCAATTTAAGTGCCATATTTCATTATAAATCAATAAGTTCTCAACGCGCCGTGGATTCTCGATTTAAGTGGCACTGATCTCATAGTTACCATTCTCAAGTTGATCGGCGCCATATAACTTGAGAATCTCAGCCATGTAATAAGATTTCAAAACAATAACTTAGCTTGTATTTTTTATGGGTACTGCGCCTCTTAAATTGAGAATTATTTATAGCTAAAAACTGCCCCAACACAAATTCTCATCCAGCCAAAAAGTTCTCATTCTGCCTTGCAGATTCTCATTCTGCCACTGAAGAACTCTGACTTGATTTTAATGAGCACATAATTAAGTAGATTCTGTATTCGGTAAATTAGTGGCGAACACTATACGCTAATATTTACTTAGTAAAAGTGTAGTAAATCGATTAGAAAATGGATTTTTAGGATAAAGAGAAATGAAGCCATTTAAGTGAAAGCTAAAATGCAGATATGCGAAGCTTCATTTGTAATGTTGAGTTAATTCAAATTTGGTTTGATTTAGGTTTAGTTATGGATGAAGTTACTAAACCTTTATTAAAAAAGGGAAAGTTAAACTTATTGATATTCAGTCGGTTAGTTTTAGTGAACTGCCGGTATTGTTATTAATAAAGCATAGACCGAGAACATGTCTCGGCCTAAAAATTAAAGTTGAAATTACAAAGTACTAAATGTCGAGTGATAGCTGTTTGTTTTGCGTTTTCGCCAACTTCAAAGTATCACAATTAAGTATACGTTTTGAATTATTGCCATGAATGTAAACGGGCCTGAGCTTACCGGTATTAATCAACCTCATTAGTTCTACCTTTGGTATACCGGTGACTTCAGCTACGTTTGCAACGGACATCGTTTTATCTCTTATAAGTTGAGTATGTAATTTACAAAAGGTATCGAATGCTTCAGGCAAAACGTGTATGGAATGCATTAAGTCTAATGAAGGTTTGTATGTTATTAATAATTCTTTATTTTTAGCAGCTATCAGTACATCAGTTATACAGATATTATGAAGAGCCATAAAGCGACGTAGCTCAGAAAGGGGGACGTAATCTTTATTGTGGCTGAACTCGGCTAAAAAGGTATAAACACCTGATATTTCAACGCGAGTATCTGTTCTTAAGGCCTTTTTTGAATCAGTTCTTATCAATCCAACTTCGACTAAAAGAGCGATTTGTTTAAACGTTACCCCAATTATAGAGGAGGCTGTTTGAGCTTCAAACCAAAGCTGAGTTATGGGAGCTTTTGAACGAATATACTCGCTATTATACATTTCATATAGTGTGGATAATGACCCCCATTCACATAGCAAATTCTGAACAATAATTTCAATTTTGTGAAACTCAATGTTCAACGGTAGATCTGTTGGTACACGTTTAGCCCTTTCACTTAAGAATACTCTAGCACTATCTGGGTTATTAAGAATATCAGCCGCTCTATTTAATAATGTGGAGGTAATCTCCTTTGGTGGGAAACTCGTTCGTGTATTACTATCGTCAACTATCACTTTAGCTATGAGGTATGCATCGTGGACTTGTTCAGGTGATTTTAATTGATTATTCAATGGTATATGCGTTAAGCGTAAGCCGCATAAAGGTGATGTGCAGCGGCCATTTAGAAGATTAATGGTAAATTGCAGCGGTGAATTGCAATGAGGGCATTCGGATAACAGGGCACACTCATGAATAATACAGTGTCGTAAAAATGGATTTTGCCACTGGGCCCTAAAATACCCATATTGGTTAACACAATCTGGACAAACTTGTGGCGTTAGCAATCTCGCATGTGTCCAGCACTTTATCTTTAATGATGATAAAGTGCGAGTTATAGGAATAAGGTGATCAAGGAGTCCGTTCTTTGTTGATCTACCTTTGATGATACTGGTTAGCATAGCCTTATTGAGTACGCGAGATTCTGATTGTATGCCATTTCTTTTAAGTAAACGAAGTACATAACCAATACCTGACTCCGCTTCATAGTAAGAGGGTTTTATTGGGAAACGCATTAGCATAACCCCGAATAGAACTGACTTCTAAGGTTTTTATCTTGCTCATTTAGATATGCATCTAATTGTTTTTTTGTTAAAAGTTCATAATCAAATGGATTGACAGCCCCAATTGCATATTTCTCAAAGTTTTCAAATAAGGCTTCTATAAGCTGATCATAGTTTTTTGCATTTCGTGTGTTATTACGTAAAAATAAATCGCGCATTGTACTCATGGTGTGCTCACTGTACGCAAGGTAAATACGATCAAGTAGCTCACTGTGCTCATCCTTTGTTAAATTTGGCAACCCAACTTGTTGAATGAACCAATTACAACAGGCAATCCAGTTTTTCGTTTTAGGAAGGATTGGCTTAATTTCAATGGGGCGCATTTGTCGACGAGACATCTGCTCGTCATCGTCAAATTTACCGGCGGTTCTACCAAATGTAATAAGGCGCTTAGCACTGCTTGTACCGGCGAAAATAATCGAACAACGGATCTTGTTGCTATCGATCAGATAGCAAAAATATTTAATAATTCGTTGAAACTCTATCCCATCATAACTTGAGGCAATATTCTGAATTTCATCAAGAATGATTAGCTCCACTTCTAGGTCTTTGAGAAGTGAGATAAGTTGGGCATCCAATTCAGCTGCAGTAGTGCGAGAGTTTTGTGTTGTTCCCTCTAGCTCTGAAATTAAAAATCGAGTTATCTCTGCAGTACTTTTTTTAAACTCCTTAAAAGCGACATAAAAGATTGGTTTTGTCGTTTTTTCTGGCTTAGTAACAGGTAAAAACTGAGCGTGATACTGCTTTAATATATACGTCTTGCCAGCACCCGAGGCACCATAAATAAGTTGAGCTCGTTTATCCTCTGAAGGTACGTGATACATATTGTGGATTTCCGCTATCCTCTGCCATATCTTCATTTGAATGTCACATGCGAAAATTGTACTGGGCATAGTTACCATTGTTTTTCATTTCCTTCATCATCATTATAACGGGTAGAGGCCATTTCTCTGGTTTTGCTCACTATCGTATCTGCGTAGGTATCTTGTTCACCTGAGTGCGATATCTGTGATTTAAGTTCATTCACTTTATGAGATTTTTTTATTCGCTCTACAATGGATAAGTTCTCTTTCGTATTTTTATTGAAAGACGCTACCTTCGGGCCTCTGTGCTGTTTGCGTTTGGGCTTTTGCTTTACGAATTCAGTTATTTCACCGACATAGTGACCAGTAGGAGTATGGGAGAAAGTTTCTGTATATATTCCGAGTTGGGTCAGAGTTTGATTGCCATTTAATTCAGCAAAGCTGACTGGTAGTTTAGTATCATGATGGTCAATATTATCAGCCACTATTTCCACAGGATTGTTCTCGCCAGGCAGTGTTGCTTGAACTGTTACTTTTCTGGCATCTAGGTCGTCATGAAACACATAAACAGAGGGGTTTTCACCCAGCTCCATGTCTGTTTTAGTAGCCGCGTATAGTTGTTTTAGCTCATCACTGTAATAATCTTGACCTAAACATCTGATAGTTCCACGTTGCTGTAATTTATGTGAGGCCTGGGCTCTGGACACGTGGAAGCAATGTTGTAGCTGATCATATGTGAATGAAGGCATAGGCGTATCAATAATGGACTGATTCCATTTTTTGATAGGCGTATGGCCAGCCTGTTTATGGTGTTTGTGCATGTATTCTGTCAAAAATATATTCAGTAGCTTTGTAAAATCAGATACCTTTATATCCGCACGTTTAGCTAATGGAATTGTGTCGAGTGAGTTCGGGTTAGTACGTTTTCCTGAATAACTTTGAAATCCAATACTCGTCTCACCACTTTGCGTTTCAATCTTCATACCTGAAAAAAAGTGATCTCTTAATACGTTAAAAAATGACTCAATGAATGGCTTCTTAGCAGGTTGATTTGATGGTGTATAATGAATATTTAACTCAAGTCGCTCCGCAGCCTTTTTTATCAAACGATTATTAAACCCTGGGCCATTATCCATAATCAATGTAGTCGGTTTGCGTCCATTCATTGTAAGATTACTATCCGCCATAAATATTTGACGTAAAAGGTTAAGCCCACCGGCAGAGTTTTCAGGTTCAAAGCTAAGCACCACAGAGATAGGTGCGCGTGTGTATACGTCTATTGCTACATACAAAGAAATAGGCGGTGTCGGAAGGCCTGTTTTGTCGTCAATTAAACACATATTTAGCACAACACGGTCGCATTCAACGCGCTGCATTGCGTAATAGGTTTTTATTCGTTTACGTAGCGTTGTTAGTCGCTTATTGATTTCCGCTTGTGAAAGGCCTTTAAAATTAGCAAGTTTTTCGGCATCAGTAAGCTCTTGTAACCGGCGGTAAAAGGTGCGTTGTGATGCGATTTGAATCTCATTATTTTTCAAGCTAGCTTCTTGCGCTTCTCGTTTATAGTTACTGTAATATGCGCCTTTGAAAGCAGAGTTATTACACGAATAGACGGTAGCGATGTAGTGCTGTATGAAAGCCTCAGTGGCCGCATTTAGCCGTACAGGGCTATTGCGCTTCACTCCCGCAAGCGCCTCATCATTAAAATCTGATTGAACCCATACGCGCCAATGGCGACATACCGTTTTCCATTGCGGGTGTTTTGTGGCAATAGTTGCAGGATGTTGGCTCTCGACTCGTTTGATGAGCTCATCATATGTCTTCTTAGTTGTAGCAGGGTATCCTTCACTAACCAGTTCTTTCAAGATAGATTGATACATCAATCGTGATGTAACCGTTAACTTTTGATATTCTGTTAGTTCAATATGTGGATGCTGTGCGTTTCTTAATATAAAGCCTTGATCATCAATTGATTTCTCAAAGTCGTCTCGAGGTAATAGGCGCTTCTTAGTCTCTATACCATCACCGGAAAGGAGTATTGATGTACTGTCAACAAACGCAATAGATTCAACGTTACCGTACTTATTAGTCAAGTCAGTGCCCGTAGCATATCCGATCATTTGAGGTGACCTCGCATCAATGTAGTAGAGGCGTTTAACGGCTTCTCCATATCGAATTTATATACATTTGATGCAATTAGTCCATAAGCCTCTGACACTGGGTTTTTAGCTATACCCTCCAAGCATTCGATGAGTTGACCAAAGGTTAAATCTCCATCAGGCAGCATTGTTAATGGGAATGAATGCTCCGAGTAATACATTGTTATCAGATTCAGGTTCGCCATAAAGATAGTATTGAGCTTATCGACGATGATTAACCGTAAACCTATTTGTGCTTTTTTTCGGGTGTACTCATTAAAAAGATGAATTTTCGAGTGATACTCTTTATCAACCTGAGACTCATGATGAACTTCAATATATTCAGCGAAGCCAGAATGATATAGGACTAAGAAGTCGGGTGTATAGCGGTAAACTTTTTTGTCTATAGTCACTTCTATTTGCTCAGGCTGGGTGGCAAACAGCTTCACATTAGGGTCACATTCCAGTTTAAAAGCCAGGATCAGCTCCTGAAATGACTCGGGATTAAGTGCGCACTGATTTTTATGGGAGTAAAATCGTATAACAAATCGACCTCTGTGAACGTTAGCGTTCGTCTTTGTAACGGTCATAATTTCACTCCCCAAAAAATAAATGTCTTTACACTATAGATAATTGGTGATAAATTAAAAGGTTTATCTTTAGAATGGTTGTTCTTGGTAAGCATTTTACATTATTCCTTTCGTCATAATTAGGCTTATCAATCCTTGGAGCCACTGAAAATTTTGTTTTATTTTCAAGGGTTAATCTCACTTTAAAATTCAAAAGTTAAGTTCAATGTTTTTTCTACGAGCAAATTATTTATTCTCAAAAAAAATTTATCTTTAAAGTACTGTGAAGGTTTCTCGAGTTGTTTTTACCTTATCCAAACCGATTTTATGTTTGTGTTTAACATGACGTTGTTATGTTCAAGTAAAACACCCAAAGCGAAATTAATATTCAGTGCTGCTCCTAAAAGCTTAAATTTAAAAATTTCACACCTAGCCCCAGCAAGGTTGATGCTTTTCAAAAGGCAGTCGCTATGATTGCAGATATTGCAGAAATAGAGAAGGTTAAACTGGTCAGACCTCTCGCTATCTTCTTTGAGTGTCTTTGATTTGGGTTTTAAAATTCATAAAATTCCAACGATATTAATTCTAGGTTAATTTAAGCATTTTTATTTTTTGTGTTTTTTAAGAAAAAAGAGGGGGTGTTCTTGTTTATTAAGTTAAGGTTAATGGAGGCTTAAATTTTTTTGTAAACAAGATGGAGTGACATATGAAACACAAGCCAGAAGGGTGGGTTGTTTTAACGTTTCAAACTATTGATAGCAAACCTTGCTATGTGTTGTTTTGTTCGTGGAAAAATGATGATGAATGGAGAGTAAGCTCAGGTTCAATGGTTCTACCCCACTTATCAGCCTGTGGGAATTATTGGATTTGGCCTCAAATATCAGGCTCTGTTTATGAGCTTCCCGTTGATGAAGAAAATGGCTATACCTTTTACACCGGCGCTGTATTAGATGAATTATTAGTAAAAGGGTATCGCGATGGCACTGAGCTAAAACGCATTGCACTTAAAGATATTATGGAAGATAAATAAGGCGATTAACGCCTTGTAATCTATCTATTATATTTTACTTTTGTGGGTCGTGAGCTCTACATAAGGGAAGATATTTAGGGGCTTTGGTAGGCAAAGATGAGAATCTGTATTATGTAAATGTTGCTAGTTTTACATTAAAAGCTAATAAATGAATACATTAAAAGCTAATAAATGAATAGAGTATAGGTATAACTAATGCGCACTCCTTTAGTAATCCAGCCTAATAAAATTTGGCTAATATCCAATGAGGTTCTGCTTGCGTTGCCGAAGGAGTTGATATTCTGGCTTCATTAATCTTCAATAAGCACAAATATTACTTCAAAGGATTACTTATGGAAAAGGAACTCGATATTTATAAATTGCACAAACCAGATAGAACATACGATATAATTGACCTAGATATCGTATCTATGGCAGACCAAATTGCCGAAGAAAATAACCTCAGTTATAAAGAAGCAGTAATATTAGCCAAGATTGGCTTTCCAAGCGGCAAAACTAGAATAACGGATATAGTCAAAAACGGATTTAGCTGCAAGGTTGAAAAAGAAGCTTTAAAGCAAGCCTACGACGTAAACTTATTTTCGAATTACCTTGTTTTGAACCAAAAAGCGTATATTGCCCTAGGGAACTATCTGCAAGTTTACGGGGAATTTATACCGCTTAGGTGTGATAAAGAGCTAATTTTATTTAATCCACTCGTTTTCGAAGAAGAAGACGAATCTCTTACTGAAAAGGCTTACCTGAATGGTATTGAGGATGGCCTCAAATCCTTATCATTTAAATCAGACAAACATCTTGTTTTTAAATCATGCATTCAAGGCGGGACAGTACTTTATTGCAATGCCGCGTTTAAATCTCTGATTAATGAAAATAGCTTAAGCGGACTTTCTTTTAACAGTGATTTAATTAGCATTTTTGCTTAACAAGATAAGCGCGTAATGTATTCATTTAATAAGATCTAACCAAAATTTTCAGATTTGAACAAATAAAGTCAATCAAATCGAACAGACGCATTTATTCCATGAGCGGACAGTGATAACAACACCCAGCTAAGCCGCAGAAAAGGTGTTGATTGTTTTATAGCTGCCAGTAAAATTAAGTATATAGGAGCCTCATCACATAATTGTACACTCCAGCCTTTATTTCTATGTAGTTACTGAATAAGCTAATCCGTAGTTAAGGCTAAAGAAAATGTAATTTTTTTGTCACTAACTTTCGCACTTAATTGCGCATCAATTGCTTTACTAAGCGTCTTAGCGATTGATAACCCTAATCCAAAGTTATCAATCGATGTTCTTGAAGTGTCTTTTTGCCATAATGGGTCAAATAATTGGTCTATATCGCTATCATTCAAAGGTTCATTAAGGGAGTTAGTAACTGATAATATTAAGTTTCTATCCCTTACAACTTTCGTGGAGACTAAAATTTTTGAATCGAGTGGACTGTATTGTTTCGCGTTGTTAACTAAATTGCTAAAAATTGATTCAAGGGCAAACAAGTTGCTCATAATTGCTGGTGCATTTTCATCCAACTGCAAATTTACACGTGATAAATCATGGGTTTCCAGTATTCTGCTTATAACTTGATTTAAATCACAGGCATCTCGCTTGTTCAGCTTACCTCCCCCGTATTTATGTAATAGCAATAAATTTGAGACTATATTTTTAAGTCTCAGGCTTATTTTCAAAGCTTCAGGCTTAAAGTCATCATTGAGCTCTTTTTCATTTGGAAACCGTATGGAGACTTCTGCCATATTAATTAGTTCGGCAATGGGCGTCTTAATTTCATGTGCAATATCTGATGTGAGGCGCTTCTCTCTTAGGTAAAGTTGCCTGTTCTCTTTAATAAAGGCATTTAAACTTTCGACAATTGGCAAGAGCTCTTTAACTGGCTCTTTTATAAATATCTCTGAGCCTTCACTGACAATGCTTAACTGACTGATATCCTTATTTAATTGTACCAATGGCGCAAGTGATGTATCTATGGCCTTTCTGACAAACAATCGAATAAATACAATAACTGTAATTGTCGTGACTATAAAAATAACGTCAATCAACCAAAGTACAAAATCAACTTCCTCAGAGGATGCTGTATAAGCTAAAATCATTGACTCAGCGTCTGTCTTTTTAGAGGTGTCAACTGATGCCTTATCTTTTACTTGTGGTATAAAACGACTGTAAAAAATTCGGCCATCCCGACCATCAGGTAGTTGAATAGGTCGTATTTTTGATTCGCCAATTTCCAAGTTTTCAAATGGTAGGTTTTTAACCTCAAATAAATCTAAACTTTTTGAGCGGATGGAGGTACCTTCTTTGTTCCATATTTGAAAGTATTCGGGCTCAACTTCTCCTGCGAACTCAGGCATAAACTCACTGGAAAAATTATAGGAATAACCATTATCGGTCTTATTTACTAAGGTCTTTAACATACCTGCTTTAGATTGCAGGCTGCGATCAAACTCATTGTCTATCCAGCTATCAACAGCAATATCAGTGGCCAACAATATGCATAAAACTAACCCTGTTATAGTTACTGAGAGAGTAATTACTAGTTTACTGCGAATAGATTTCATCATTGCCCTTGCACAATATAACCAAAGCCACGTTTGGTTTGAATTGGTAGCTCTCCCCCTGCAACTCTTACTTTTTTACGAGCAGATGATAAATGGGCTTCAATCGAGTTTTTCGATATTAAATCATACTGTCCTGCAAGATAGGTACTTAGCTTTTCCGCACTAAACACTTTATTTTGATTGCTAAATAAACATTCGACAATTTTGTACTCGTTGGGTGTTAAATCAATAACGTTGTCAGAAACTTTTAGCAGTTTTAACTGTAAATTCAGGGCTAAATTATCAATAACTATAATATCACTGACCATTTTTAGTCCACCACGACGCATTAAATTTAAGAGTCGAGCGTGAAGTTCATCAAATGAAAAAGGTTTAGTGAGGTAATCGTCCGCTCCGGTTAGAAGCCCTAAAACGCGGTCTTCAGGTTCTTGCTTTGCGGATAAAATTAAAACTTTAGTATCAAGCTGTTTTGTTCTTATGGTTTGCAGTACAGTGATGCCATCGATACTAGGTAGCATAATATCAAGTATTACAAGCTCATATTCACCTGTCATTGCCATACTCAACCCTTGTGAGCCATCACCGGTTTCATCCACCGCAAAGCCCAAATTTGTTAAGCCAACCCGTAAACTACGTCGCAGTGACCCTGAATCTTCAATTATTAATAGCTTCATGTTCTATTTGTTCACCTGAAAATACATCTTAATCACTAGGTTACGCTATATAACTTAAGTTTTACTTAAGGCTTCCTTAAGTTTTTATAGTATAGCCATTATTAAGTTTATCATCAGGATTTCTTAAGTTTTGATTTTTAGTATTGCTGCAATTTTTAAAGACGAGTACAACTATGTCAGCAAATACTTCCGTTTTAAAACCCTTGTTACGTTTTACACTTATATTGTTATCAATCTTTATAACTTCCCGAATTGGGCTATTGATATGGCAACATTCAAGATTAAATGATGGTGATATTTGGCCAGTCATTTCAGGTGCTATCAAAATAGACTTAAGTAGCGTTGGATACTTAGCAACTATTGGAGTACTGATATTGATGCTGCATGTAATTGCACGCTCTAAAACAAAGCTATTCCAGCGCATGTTTTCGCTTTACGGTAGCATTATTGCGACTGTTGTTGTTATTTTAGAAACATCAACAGCTGCATTCATCACTCAATATGATGTAAGGCCTAACCGGTTATATATTGAATATCTTGATTACCCACAAGAAGTATTCTCGATGCTAATTCATGGTCACCTTTTAGCAATGCTAAGTACATTACTTGTGGCGACAATAACAAGTATTTACAGCTATCGCCTTTTATATAGAGCATTCACAAAACCACAAGTACAGCCACTGAAAAAAGTAGCTAATTTATCTATTCTTATGGGTGTTTTAATACTTTGTTTCCTTGCTGCCAGAGGTACATTGAGCCACCGGCCACTTAACCCTGCATTAGTCTATTTTTCTCAAGATTCACTAGTAAATTCACTTGTTCTTAACTCCACTTACAGTGTTGCGTTTGCGCTGAAAAACATGGGTAACGAAAAAAGTGCTAGCAATTTGTATGGCACAATGCCTCATCAGCAAGTTATAGATATAGTCAAAAAGGCTTCTTATCGTAAGCAGTTTGTCACCGGAAATATTCCGACCTTGGCACACAACAAACCTTTTGTTTCTGGAGTTAAAAAAAACTTAGTAATTATACTTGAGGAAAGTTTAGGTGCCCGATTTGTTGGACAACTTGGTGGGTTAGGTATAACTCCTGAACTTGATGAGCTATATCAACAAGGGTGGGGGTTTGACAACCTTTATGCTACGGGAACGCGCTCCGTGAGAGGTATTGAAGCAATTACCACTGGCTTTATGCCATCTCCATCTCGCTCGGTAGTTAAACTATCTAAATCCCAGCATAACTTTTTTTCATTAGCTGATGTATTGAGTCAACAAGGTTATATTACCCAATTTATCTACGGCGGTGAAAGTCATTTTGACAATATGAAAAGCTTTTTCCTAGGAAACGGATTTAACGATATTGTTGACATCAACCACATTGAAAACCCTCAGTTTATCTCATCTTGGGGCGCGAGTGATGAGGACTTATTCCAACAAGCAGATAAGGAACTGACTAAACTAAGTAATGCGGCAGTGCCATTTTTTAGTCTTGTATTTACTTCGAGCAATCACGATCCATTTGACATCCCACAAGGTAAGGTATCGCTACCTGAAGGGTATAGCCCTGAAAACTATAAACGTGATCTTGCAATTAAGTATGCAGATTACGCACTAGGGAAGTTTATAAATAAAGCAAAAACACAATCGTACTGGAAAAACACCGTATTTTTGGTTGTGGCAGACCATGATGTGCGTGTTTTTGGCTCTGAGCCCGTCCCTTTAAAGTCTTTTCACATACCTGCGGTTATTTTAAACAGCGATATGAAGGCTAAACGCGACTCAAGACTTGTTAGTCAAATTGACCTACCAGTTACTTTGTTGTCACTTTTAGGAATTGAACAAGCAACTCCAATGGTGGGCTTTGATCTCACCAAAAATTATCCAGTTGAACGCGTGATGATGCAGTACTACGACAATTTTGCATACCTAGAAAATGATCGCGCTGTCATCCTAATGCCAAATCAACAAACTAGCTATTGGCGCTATAACAAAAAAACCAAAATACAAAAAAGAAATAAACCGGAAAACGCAGATAAAACGTTAGCTGAAAAAGCACTCGCTCATGTGTTATTTAGCAACTTAGCTTACACAGAGCAGCTTTATCGTTTAGCTGATAAAAATAGCGATAAGGAATAATTATGAAAAATGCTTTTAAAATTTTTAACATTTCGTCTTGGCATGTAAGTTATAGTCATTTCGTTTGCTTAGTTTCGATGTATATTGTTATCGTATTTAATGGCTTGTTTTTATACAACACCTTTATTGCTGCAACACAGCCAGGCCATATAAATTGGCTTTTTATCACGTCTATTCCTTTAATGCTTTTCTCATTGACTATTTTAGTTTTGAGTTGGTTGTCCTTAGTTACTTTTGTTAAACCCGTACTTTTATTTAGCGTTTTACTTTGCTCATTATTGTTTTATTCAACACTTAATTATGGCGTTATTTTTGACAAAAGCATGTTACAAAATATTGTTGAGACAAACTCAGGTGAAGCATTTTCATATTTAAATTTTCAGCTTGTAATATTTGTAGTTTTATTAGGAATTGTACCTACTTACTTATTTTCCAAGTTCATAATTATTGGTAGTTTTAGAGTACGTTTAAAGAGCTTTGTGAAGCTAAATCTATTTGCTTTGCTTTGTTGTGCTTTAATAGCAGCAACCTTTTATAAAGAGTACGCTTCTGTAGGGCGTAATAACCGACAGCTTACAAGCTATATCACCCCGTTTGCTTTTTATACAGCGGGTTATAAATATTTGAGAGATAATTACTTTTACCCCCCCCTACCTTTTAAGGTACTTGATAATTTACCAGCTTTAGAAAATAAAACGACCACCTCGCTAACAGTAATGGTTGTAGGAGAAACTGCTCGGGCTGCTAACTTTTCACTGCAAGGCTATAGTAGAGCAACGAATGCTTATACCTCTAAGCTAGGCGTGAAATATTTTAGTGATGTTTCATCATGTGGAACGGCAACGGCTATCTCCGTGCCCTGTATGTTTTCACGGCTTAATCGCAAAGAATATGATTCGCGCCTTGCTAATAGTCAAGAAAATGTCCTAGACATTATCCAGCGTAGTGGTGTTGAAGTGACATGGATTGATAATAATAGCAGCTGTAAAGGAGTGTGTGCTCGCGTCAAATCAGAAAACATTGAGCCGAACAAAAAGCACTCGCTCTGTGACGGTGATTACTGTTTTGATGAAATATTAGTCTCGAAATTCAAAGACAGAATAGCTAAAAGTAACGTTAAGCATAAATTGATTATTCTACATATGATAGGTTCACATGGGCCAACTTATTATCGTCGTTACCCTGAACACGCAAGTTTGTTTAAACCTGACTGCGATCGAAGCGATATTCAGAACTGTACTACAACAGAGCTAACAAACACATATGATAACACTATTGCATACACAGACAGGGTATTGAGCGAATTAATAAAAGTATTACAAGAAAGTAACGAAACGGAAAAATCACTCTTGTATGTGTCAGATCACGGTGAGTCACTTGGTGAAAAAGGCTTATACCTTCATGGGTTTCCTTATGCACTAGCACCAACCGAGCAAACTCATATCCCAATGATTTTTTGGAGTAATAAGCTTACTGACTCTGAATTCAATCGCTGTGTTGAGTTGCAACACTCAAAAACATTTTCACACGACAATATTTTTGACACTTTGCTTGGATTAACTCATGTAAATAGCAACCAATACCAACCTATATACGATATTTTTAACGCCTGTAAGGCCGAAGCCTACAATGAGGGAATTCCCAATGCAGTTTGATAATGTAAATAAGCCGTCAGGTATTAATCGAGTATTTTTAGCTTTTAAAAATTCACAGCGTGCATTTAAATGGCTTGCCAAAAATGAAGCTGCTTTTAAACAAGAGCTTTTATTACTTGCTTTATCGCTAACTATTATTTCTATTTGGCAGATAGGTATTTACGAAAAGGTCATGCTCCTAATCTCTGTTTTATTTGTGATATTCGCAGAGATTGTTAATACAGCAATAGAAGCAACAATAGACAGAGTTGGCTTAGAAATTCATCCATTGTCTGGTCTCGCTAAAGATTTAGGCTCCGCAGCAGTACTAATTGCTCTATTGATATGTTCAGTCGTCTGGGTTGCTGTATTTATAAACTATATTGGTTATTTTTAAAATTTATCCAATCTCAATGACCGCTGATCGCTCAAATAAGGCCCCGAAAAATGGCTCATATAGCTATCTAGGTTAACGCTTTCAAAAAACAGAAGTATATTTCCGATAACTACCTTTGAATTCCTGTAAACGGAAGTTTGCTTCCGAAATATAGCAATATTGGGTTAGAAACCGGAAGTTTACTTCCGTTTTGTACTTTAAGATTATAAGTTGGTATCTAATGAAAGCTCGGCAGTCCAACTCTTTTCTGCCCCAAGACGAGTTAACGTAAATGCTCTAAGGGCAGCTTTTAGTGAAAACCAGTCATTGTAGTTCGAGCAATTTTACTTCGTATTGATATACTAATGTCATGATTAAAGTTGATTTTATGGTTGGACGATGAAAACAATAGGCAAGTTGGCTAAAGAACTTGATATAGGCGTAGAAACTATACGGTTTTATGAGCGGGAAGGCTTGATAAAACAGCCTCAAAAACCTCAAAATGGTTATCGTGTCTATGACGACTCAATCACCAAACAATTACAATTCATCTGTAAGGCCAAAGCACTTGGCTTTACTCTAAAAGAAGTGGCTTCATTGATGTCAATGGATGGCGATTGTGCCAAAGTAGAATCCCTAGGCTTGCTGAAATTGAACGTAATTCAAAATAAGATAGCTGACCTTCAACGCTTAGAAGTCGTCATAAAAGAAATGACTAATTCATGCCGCAACAATAACGATCAATCCCACTGCCCAATAATCGATTCGCTAAAATAGTATTGACTCCGTACCTACCTACGGAGTTCATACTCAAATCATTCAAATAATGTTAGACGTTAAAAATGATTAATAAGATTTTAGATAAAGTTAGCTCAGGTGGTGTTTGGCTTGCGGCTCTTAGTTGTACGGGGTGCTTCCCCGCACTCGGCTCGTTAGCATCAGCATTAGGATTAGGCTTTCTCTCTCACTTTGAGGGAATTGCTGTAAATACCTTGTTACCTATATTTGCAACTCTGGCATTGTTGGTAAATTTGTATAACTGGTATAAAAACCAAAATCATGCGAGAGGTATTCTTGGGGTTATTGGCCCTATAGCGGTTTTGTTAACCCTCTATCCACTATGGCAATACGAATGGAGCACTTATTTGTTTTATGTAGGTATTTGTTTGATGATTGTAATGTCCGTATTAGACATTGTTAAACCTTTGAAGGAGCAAACATGCAAAGTATAGAGTTAAATTCTACCATTACTTGCCCTGAGTGTGGCTTCAGTAAAACTGAAGAAATGCCAACCAACGCTTGCCAGTGGTATTATGAATGTGAATCTTGCAAAGTTCTCCTAAAGCCTTTGAAAGGCGATTGTTGCGTATATTGCTCTTATGGAACAGTGAAATGCCCGCCAATTCAAGAAGGTCAAAGTTGTTGCGATAGCTAAATGACAGTCTATTAATGGCAATGAGAAGGCATAAAAAGAAATAGTGAAATGTCAGCAATCGTATCATTGCAGCCTTTATCACTAAGTCACTCAAGGGCTGCTTTTGGCACAGAGCCGTCCTTCAGCTCTAACTCATTTTTGTCCAAAAACGAGTTTACCCGACCCTCCGCTTTTCGCTCAAATAAGACCCCGAAAAATGGCTCATATAGCTATCTAGGCCAACGCTTTCAAAAACAGAAGTATATTTCCGATAACTACCTTTGAATTCCTATAAACGGAAGTTTGCTTCCGAAATATAGCAATATTGGGTTAGAAACCGGAAGTTTACTTCCGTTTTGTACTTTAAGTTTATAAACCGGTGTTTAATGAAAGCTGGGAAGTCTAGAGGTACAAGCAAACATTGGGTTATTAAATTTAATAATTAGCTTTTAGCTAAATTTAGAAAAACTTTAAAGCTGGTAGTTTGATTATTTGAACTGACCTCTATATTTCCACCGTTTGCTTGCGCTAGAGCTTTAACTATTGCAAGCCCTAAACCAGCTCCATCGCTGTGTCGTTGGCGCGATTTATCGGGTCGATAAAAGCGGTCAAATAAATAAGGTAAATGCTCAGAAGGTATTCTCTCCCCAGTATTAATCACTGAAATACATATTTTTTCAGCGGTAAATATTTCACTATTTACTGTGATTGATGAGCCTTTTGGGGCATACCTTATTGCATTGGATAGGAGGTTTGATAATAATTGGCGAAAGTGTAATTTGTCACAATAAAAACAAAGGTTTTGACCTTTTTTCTTAAATGTAATCAATGAGTCTTCAGCCAAAGCATCAAAGTACTCAAATAATGCTTCAATTTCATCATGGCTTTTTAGAGTATTTTGAACGGGTTTAACCAGTCCATTCTGAGTTTTTGCAAGCCAAAGCATATCACTAACCATCTTAGTTAGTCGTTCCAGCTCTTCTAGATTAGAAAACAATAATTCTTGATACTCTAACAACTGTCTTTTTTTAGATAAACCAACCTGTGTTTGAGTGATTATATTTGTTAGTGGAGTACGTAACTCATGCGCAATATCACTAGAGAAATTTGATAAACGAATAAATTCACCTTGGAGCCTGTCGAGCATCGAGTTAAACGACTGCACCATATTAACAAGCTCAATAGGCACTTTATTTTCATCAAGCCTTACATCCATCTTATTAGTTTGGATGTCATGCATTTTCTGACTCAAACCTCGTAAAGGGTTTAATCCTTGATGTATAGCAAACCAAGCCACCAATAAAATGAGTACCGCAGAGCCAAACATAATAGCCCAAAGACTTTGTTGAAATTGATTGAGAAAGTGTAAATGAAAGCTCATGTCTATCGCTGTAGTAATTTTGTATTGCTGTTGCCCAGTACTTAAATTACTCACCAGAGCTCGGTAGGTGTGGGTATCATTTTGCCATGAGGTAATGTTGTTACGGTTAAAGCCAGCTGAAGCATTAGCACTCATTACAAAATCACTAAAATCTCGTTCAGAACTTTGAAAAATGAGCTCTCCTTTTGCGGTATTTACCTGATAGTAAACACCGTGATGACCCGCTACAGCGTTAGATAATTCATTTTTAAGTTTCAGGTTTGATTTATACTGTTGTCTTAAAACTAATTCAATAGATTGATTAATAACATGCAGTTCACTACTATCTTGCTGGAAAAAATGATGTTTTATCGAACTATTTATTAAGGTGGCAACTAAAGTTAAGCACGCAATAACGGTTACAGCGACAAACAACACAACACGCATCGTAAGTGATAAAGGCCGTGACTTAATAGCCATCAGTTTCAACCTCTAATTTATAGCCCATACCACGAACCGTATGAATTAATTTAACAGTAAAGTCATCATCAACTTTTGCTCTTAGCCTACGAATGGCAACATCAATCACATTGGTGTCGCTATCAAAATTCATATCCCATACTTGAGAAGCAATTAACGAACGTGGCAGTACTTCACCTTCGCGCCGTAACAATAGTTCAAGTAAGCTAAACTCTTTATTACTCAATAAAATACGCTTGCCTGCACGTTGTATTTTTCGCTTTGGAATATCCATTTCTAAATCAGCAACTATCAGTATATCGTCAACTGTTTGTACTACACCACGGCGAATAAGAGTGCGTACTCTTGCTAAAACTTCAGCAAAAGCAAAAGGCTTTATTAAATAGTCATCAGCACCAAGTTCGAGCCCCTTTACTCTATCGTCTATACTATCGCGAGCAGATAAAAATAGTACTGGGGTTTTGTTATCTGCTTCACGTAGCGACTGTAAAATTTTCCAACCGGATACGTCAGGTAACATGACATCAAGTATTATTACATCAAATAAGTCGGTCATTGCTAGGTGATGACCGTCAAGTCCATTGCGCGCCAAAGAAACCTGAAAACCAGCTTCACTTAGTCCCTGTTTTAAATAATCTCCTGTCTTTGATTCATCTTCAACAACTAATAAGCGCATACAATTCCTTCATTAAAGTCCTAACAACTACCTCTGCAAATATTATGCAGTATCTGTCACTACAGCAACATGACACCAACATTACAACTTTGTAATGTTCGCGTCATGTTTAAGACAGGTCTATTTTCTATACTCAATACATATTCTGGTATGAAGGAGTAAGGAAATGGGGTTTAAAAAGTCATCACAACAGGTTAGCACACCACGAAGACGATTTGTTCAAGGCTTAATTGCAGGAGGTGTACTTGCTGCTTTTCCGAGTGTATTACATGCTGCATCATCTTTAGTAGCAGGAACAATAACAGGCACTGTGCCCGAACTTAGCGGCAAAGTAATTGATCTGGTTATAGATGAATCGCCGGTTAACTTTACTGGCGTAGTACGTATGGCGACAACTATCAATGGCTCTATACCCGCCCCTACCTTGCGCCTCAAAGAAGGCGATGACGTTACTATTAGAGTAACAAATAAGTTATCAGTACCGAGTTCAATTCATTGGCATGGCATTATTTTACCGTATCAAATGGATGGCGTACCTGGTATCAGTTTTAAAGGCATTATGCCTGGCGAAACCTTTGTTTATAAATTTAAATTACAACAAAGCGGTACATATTGGTATCACTCACATAGTGGCTTTCAAGAAATGACTGGCATGTACGGTGCATTAATTATTGAACCGCGAGAAAAAGATATTATTAGTGCAGATAACGAGCATGTTATTCAATTATCTGATTGGACTGATGATGACCCAATGGCGCTGTTCCGCAAATTAAAAATACAGAGTGATGTATTTAACTTCAATCAGCCCACTGTTCCAGAATTTTTTGATGACGTTTCAAATAGCGGTGTTTCGAATGCTTTGCAACGCCGCAAAATGTGGAATCAAATGAGAATGAATCCTACAGATTTAGCTGACTTATCTGCATCAGCAATGACCTTTTTAATGAACGGTAGTACGCCAATGTCAAATTGGCGAGGAATGTTTAAAGTTGGAGAAAAAGTAAGACTTAGGTTTATTAATGGCTCAAGCAATACTTTTTTTGACGTTCGTATTCCCGAACTAAAACTAACAGTTGTACAAGCTGATGGGCAAAACGTTGAACCAGTGACAGTTGATGAATTTAGATTCGGCCCTGGTGAGACCTACGACGTAATTGTTGAGCCTAAAAATGATGCCTATACGATTTTTGCTCAAAGTATGGATCGCTCTGGTTACGCAAAAGGAACTTTATCAAGCTCGCCTAATATTGATGCGCCAGTACCTGCACTTGACCCTGTTGAATGGTTAACGATGACCGATATGATGGGCAATATGACCCACGGCGGTGAGCATTCTGCAATGGCAGGTATGGCTGGCATATCAGGTATGAACTCTAAAGAAATGGATCATAGCGCTATGGAGCACGGTGCAATGGCGATGGATCATAGCAAACATGGTATGTCTGAAAACCCATTGGCAGTTGCCAGCCCTAAAGTGCGTCATGCCAAAACGGAGTATGGAGCTTCAGTTGATATGCGCGTTGATATGCCTAGAACAAATCTTGATGATCCTGGTATTGGTTTACGTAAAAATGGTCGCCGTGTTTTAACACTTGCAGATTTACACTCACTTGAAGGGATCACTAACCAGCAAGAGCCAGAAGCCGAAATTGAGTTGCATTTAACCGGAAATATGGAACGTTATAGCTGGTCATTTGATGGCTTAGAATTTGGTAAAAGCACGCCAGTGCATATGAAGCATAACCAACGTTTAAGAGTTATTTTACAAAACGATACCATGATGACGCACCCTATGCATCTGCATGGTATGTGGAGTGATTTAGAAAACGAGCAAGGTGATGTGCAAGTGCGACGTCATACAATACCTGTTCAACCCGCACAAAGAATCAGCTTTTTAACCACCCCTCACGATGTAGGGCGCTGGGCTTGGCATTGCCATTTATTATTCCATATGGATGCCGGCATGTTTAGAGAGGTAGTCGTATCATGAAACAATTAAAACTATCTAAATCATTTAGTTTATTAATGTTAACTGGGGCTTCATTAATTAGTTTCCCTTTATTAGCGCAAAGTGAAATGGCACAAATGAATAGCGCTAAGATGCAACCACAAGGAGGAAGTGCACCTAAAGATGCAAGAGACCCCCATGCTTACTCTGCGGGAACAACTTTAACAGAAGGCCCATATGCGCTTGAGGGCAATGAGCGATTAACACTCGCTGATGAGCATCCATTTTACGCATTACTAGGCGATCGTCTTGAATATAACGAGCAAGCAAACGCAGGTGTATTTGACTTACAAGCATGGTACGGCACTACCTTTGATCGATTGGTAATTAAAACCGAGGGTGATTTCAGCGAAGGAAGTATTGAAGAAAACCAAACCGATATTTTATGGGGTCATGCCGTATCAGCATATTGGGATACTCAAGCAGGTGTTCGTCTTGATTACAATAAAGAAGGTGAAAATCGGCAATGGTTGGCTTTTGGCTTACAAGGTTTAGCCCCTTATTGGTTTGAACTTGATATGACAGCATACGTAGGTGAGCGAGGCAATACCGCATTTACGTTAGAGGCAGAGTACGAACTACTACTCACGCAAAAGCTAATTATACAACCGCGAGCCGAAATTACACTTTATGGCAAAAACGATAAACAAAACGAGCTTGGAAGTGGCCTATCAAGCAGCGCGATTGGCTTTAGGGTTCGTTATGAATTTACACGCCAGTTTGCGCCCTATATTGGCGTTGAATGGAGCAATAAATTTGGCAATACCGCCGACTATGCCACATCAAGTGGACAAAGTAGCAACAACACCGCATTTGTTGCGGGTATTAAATTTTGGTTTTAATCATTTTAAATAAGAGGTAATTATGAAGTTTTTTAACTCTGCAGTAGCCATTTTAGGTTTAGTGCTTACATTTTCCGCATCAGCGCATATATCACTCAAGCAATCAATACCTGCACAAGAAGCCATGTTAATGCAAGGACCAGAGGAACTTTCGTTAATTTTTAGTGGTGAAGTAAGGCTAGCAAAAGTCATCATCAAAGATGAAAAAAATAAAACAATAAACTTTGATTTCAAACCCAGCGCCACCCCAAGCACAGACTTTAATTGGTCATTACCGAGCCTAGCCCAAGGCACTTACACGGTTAAATGGACAGCACTGGGTGGTGATGGACATAAAATGACTGGCACGTTTAGATTTATGGTACATAAAAATGAATCGCATAAGATGATGCAAGAACAATCTAATACCCACAGCAAACATAATCATTAAGTAGCAACATCATGCAATTAAGTGAATGGTCAGTGCTCTTACTATTATTAAAGCTAGCAAGCTATATAGCAATTGTAGGGCTTGCGGGCACTTTATTAATGCGCTTTATGTGTGGCAACAGCAATGTTGCAGAGCATCACTTAATTAGCTTTCATCAGTTCTTAAAACGTTGGCAAATTACGTGTGTAGTTACAGGTAGTATTGCTGCACTTTTACAAGTACCTATAGAAGCTGGAGCAATGGCTGAATCAGGCTTTATGGGAATGTTTGACCCCTTTATGCTTGAAATTGTTTGGCAATCAGTCATAGGTGACCAAGCAAGGTTTAGAATACCAGCGCTTATTATTGCTCTAATTAGCGCATGTATGTGGAATGTGGAATCAGATGATAACGTAGCAGGTTATAAAAACGGTGCCGTTATACTAATCATGCTTGGGTTTATCGCTTATAGCTTCACTTTTACTGGGCACAGTGCAAACGAAAATGGGTTAGTGAAAAGTATTTTAACCTTTCACCTTATTGCCATTGCGAGCTGGTTAGGGTCATTGTGGCCGCTTTACAAAAGCTGCACTTTACTACCTACCAGTGAAGTAAAGCGGTTAATGCATTACTTTGGTCAACTCGCTATTGTTATTGTATTTGTACTACTTATTTCGGGCTTAACTCTGCTCCTGCAGTACCTAGAGTCATTTTCTGCATTGTTTACATCAGATTATGGGCAACTAATTTTATTAAAGCTGTTACTCGTCAGCGCGATGCTGCTCCTAGGTGCATGGCATAAGCTTTTTTTAGTCCCGCAAATCACTCAACAACACCATATAAGTATATTAAAACGCTCGATTACTGTTGAAATAGTAATTGCCCTGTTTGTACTTATTACAACAAGTGTATTTACCACACTTGTTGGTCCGCCTATTTAACGATTAATAAAAAGGGAAACGTATGTTAATTAAATCCTTTAATTTAAAAATTTTATTGCTACTAATTTTTAGCACTGTTAGTTCTTTTACTGTTAGTGCACATGTCGATGAAAAATATTCAAAAAAAGGCAAGGCCTTTGTCAATGTTGATAGCGAGGCTGCAAAAACAGTCAGCCTATTTCATGCATCTCTAAAACAAGGCAATCGCGAAGCTGCACGTAAATTACTGGCCGACGATGTCATCATTTTTGAAGGCGGAAGTGTTGAGCGTTCTGCAGATGAATACGCGAAACATCATATGATAGCGGATATGAAATTCTTAAGTGCTGTTAATAGTGAACTACTAGAGCATCAAGTTTACACAAATGGAGACATAGCTTACTCAATTTCAAGAAGTAAAACTCAAGGAAAGTACAAAGGAAAAGATATTAAGTCTATGGGAATGGAATCAATCACATTAAAAAACACCGATACAGGTTGGAAAATCACTCATATTCATTGGTCAAATTAAGGAGTTAACAATGCGAGTAATCTACATTACCTCAGCGTTATTTTTATCATTAACTATGTCATTTTCGGCGATAAGTATCGAAAAACAACATAAAGCATTAATAACTTATGAGAATTCAGAAAAACCTAAAATTGAGCTTACCGTTTATAAAAGTAAAAATTGTGGATGTTGTAATAAGTGGATTGCTCATTTGAGCGAAAACAATATTCAAACAAAAGCAATTAACGTCAATGACATGGGGACGATTAAATCTCAGTATCAAATAAAACCAAATATGCGGTCATGCCATACAGCCGTTTCAGCCGATGGATTTGTATTTGAAGGTCATGTTCCCGCCAAACATATAAAACAGTTTTTAGCTGAACAACATCCTGAAAAGACGATAGGGCTCTCTGTTCCCTCTATGCCTGCTGGTACGCCAGGTATGGAAATGGGCGATCGCTTTTATAAATATAATATTGAAATGCTTACGCACGATTTACAGCAGAATACTTATAAGCATATTAGCAAATACGCTGAGCAGTTTTAACACTTATGGCACAACTCTTGATGTAATATTAAACATTGATTCAATGATTAAATATATAGTGGGTTTACGCCTAATAACCTGTAAGAATTACCCATTGGTATAAATGATATACAAAGTAAATGATAGAAAGGAGCCATCTAATGTCGCAGTATTTAAAGTTTTTCTTAATGATAGCCACATCAACATTAGTCATGTTTGTACTGATGTATTTGAATACTTATCAGCTAAGTCATGTTTTTTTTAGTGAAACTCGTACTTATATGGCGCTTTATATGGGAGCCACGATGGCAGTGATAATGCTACTTTTCATGCTCAATATGTATAAAGATAAAAAGAAAAATATAACAGTACTCATTGCTAGTGTTACCGTATTTGCGGGAAGTTTATTTTTAGTTCGATCACAAGCGACTGTTGATGATAGCTCATGGATGTCGGCGATGATCCCACATCATTCAATTGCAATACTCACCAGTGAAAGGGCAAAAATCAAAGATAAGCGAGTCCAAGAGCTTGCAACAAATATTATTGAGGCACAGCGTCGTGAGATTAAAGAAATGCAGTGGTTACTAAAGGATATAGAGAAAAATGGCCTAGCAGAAACTCAGGAGCAAGCACAATCTAGGACAGTACCGGATTTTAATGCTAAGTAAAATTTTATACCAATACATAAAAGGGAGCTAAACATGAGTAAATCAGCCCAACTTTTTAGAATGGCCACAGATGAGCATATTTGCCCGTTTGGTTTAAAATCAAAAGACCTACTAGAGCGAGAGGGATATACAGTTGATGATCAGCTATTAACTTCTCGAGAGCAAACAGATGAATTTAAAAAACAACACAGTGTAGAAACTACACCTCAAACATTTATTGATAATAAACGTATAGGTGGCTATGACGACTTACGCGATTACTTTGATAAGCCAAAAGCTGGGCAAGAAGGTACAACTTACACGCCCGTGATTGCGATTTTTTCGGTTAGTTTTTTGCTTAGTGTGGCATTTAGTTTTGCAGCGAATAATAGCTTATTATCAATGCAAACCGCTGAACTATTTGTAGCCCTAACAATGGCAGTGTTAGCAATCCAAAAGCTTCAAGACTTATTTAGCTTTACTAATTCATTTATAACCTATGACTTAGTCGCTATGAAAGTAGTCAGGTACGCCTATGTTTACCCATTTTTAGAAGCATTTGTTGGCATTGGAATGATAGCCGGATTACCAGCCTATATTATTGCCCCTATTTCATTGTTCATAGGTGGGGTTGGTGCTGTTTCAGTGATAAAAGCAGTCTATATAGATAAACGAGAGTTAAAATGTGCGTGTGTAGGCGGTGACAGTAACGTACCACTAGGGTTTATCTCCCTAACAGAAAACCTGTTTATGATCGCTGCCGGTATTTGGATGTTTATTAAGTAAACAACAGCTTTAATTTAAAAACATAATGGTGTACTAGCTCAGACTTGATCTGACAGTTACCCGTTTTTCAATCGGTGACTGTCAGTTTAGATTTGAGCTAAATCCTTCTCAGCCCAAATCGATTTCCCATCTAATAATGAGATCAGCGCCACTTAAGTCAAGAATTCACGGAACATTCATAAGTCATTGATTTACAATGAAATATGTCGCTTAAATTGAGAGCTACCAACTTAATTACACTCTAAAAATAATTATGTTTTTTATTAGATAAATTTCTTAAACAACGAGAAATCGCTTACAAACATCTATTACTGTAAGTGATTTGAAGCGGTAATTAGCCTAGTTATTAAAACGTATACTTTTTGCTTTAAACATATGGTCGAAAATGAGATGCCCTGATGAAGATTAACGGCTTTGACTTAATATGCTTGTGTAGTGGCAGCGTTAACTTGTCCAACTTTATAGATGCTCATCGGTAAAACTTATAATTAAATATTTACTGGTATTTTACTTTGTGGGA
>NZ_JAQREO010000022.1:0-32457 GCF_028599385.1 Pseudoalteromonas sp. CST2 | reverse complement strand
AACTAAGCTTGGCTGTTAGAACTCAATCTGTACGAGTGCCCACACAGATGATTGCTTTATATTGTTAAAGAACGTTGCGATTAAAGCGTTAAACTTTATCTCGCTAGGGCTGCGCATCTTACGCTTTTCTATTTTTTTGTCAACACTTAACTTTGTTAAACTTGAAAGTTTTTAAAACTAAGTTTTACTCGACTCACTAAGTGGTTTGCTTGCCTCGCTAAGCGTTGCCTGCTCTGCCGTCTCAGTGGGGTCGCATTATAGGGAGAACGGATTTTTACGCAAGCGTTTTTTAATAAAAACTATAAATAAAAGCTCTTTCGTGCATTTTTCACTCTAAAGAGCCAAAAGCAGTACAAAAAACAAACTAAACCTATATGCAAAGCCCAGTTTGTTTTAAATATAACGATGTATAAAACGCAAAAAGCACCTATAAGGTGCTTTTAAGTTAATTTATTAACTGCGCATATTAATACAAAATACTATAAAGCTTTCTTCTGTATTTTGCTGCAAGTGCATCTCCATCTGGTAGAGAAGCGATAATTGCTAAAAAGCTTGCTTTAGCGTCATTAAAGTTAAGATCCTTTTTAAGTACGCTGAAGAGTGTTTCGAGTGCTTCTTCTTTTCGTCCTGCATCATTTAGCAATTGGCTTAGCTCTATTTTCAGGTCTAAGTCATTTGGGTACTTTTCTACTTGAGATTGCTTTTCTTTTATCTCTGGTGAGTCGGTAGCTTCTAGCGCCGCTTCGCATTTAGCTTTTATATTATGAAAATAAGCATCTTGCTCTTGGGCGTCAATGGTATCAATGAGTGCTTGAGCATCATCTAACTTGTGTATTTGAATGCATATATCGGCTAACACAAGCTTTATACGTGCGTTTGCACTGTCTATTTCATACGCTTGCTTTGCGTAATTAAATGCAGCATTTAGGTCCGACTTTAATAATGCTTGTTTTGCTTGTTCAAGAAGTAGGTCCTGCTGCGCTGGTAAATGCTTACTCAGGGCTTCGCGAATTTGCGCGTCTGTTTGTGCACCCGCTAATAAATCTACTGGAGCTGAATCTTTTAACAACACAAGTGTAGGTAATGTTTGCAAGCCAACCTGCTGCGCTAATTGCGAGGCGAGTGCTTGTTCTGCGTCACAATCAAGATTAGCCACTACAATATGATCTTTATATTGCGTAGCTAAATTTTCTAATATACCGATTTGGCTAATACACTCAGGACTTTGTGGCGAGTGGAAGTTAAGCAGCACCAACTTTTGTTGTGATGTTTCACCGAGTACTTGCTGAAGGTTTTGTGCGTTGATACTAACTATGTTGCTCATTGAATTAATTGCCATATTCATTTATTTAGGTTTTTATATGGAGACGAACATAATAAATACAAGTATTAAATACTTTCAAATAATGAGGGAAAACATGAAAATCACCTATCTAGCTGCAGCATTTATGATAGCAAGCCCACTTACTTACGCTAAGTCACTAAACTTAGATTTAACTAAGAGTATGCCAGCTATTGAAAAGTTTTACCTCGACTTACATCAATCTCCAGAGCTTTCATATCACGAACAAGAAACTGGCCAAAAAATAGCATCGCAATTAACAAACCTTGGGTTTGACGTAACAGATAATGTGGGCGGCTACGGTGTGGTAGGAATTTATAAAAATGGCACCGGCCCTACAATAATGATTCGTACTGATACCGATGGCCTACCAATCACAGAGCAAACCGGTAAACCTTATGCATCTATAGTACAAGTGACCAATGAGCATGGGAATAAAGTAGGTGTAATGCATGGTTGTGGCCACGATATACATATGAGCTCGTTTATTGGTACTGCTGAGCAACTTATTGCCCATAAAGATAAGTGGCAAGGAACGTTAATGATGGTTGCTCAACCTGCAGAAGAAGTTGGCGGTGGAGCAAAAGCCATGTTAAGTGAAGGCTTATTTAGTAAATATGCTAAGCCTGATCATGTTATTGCGCTGCATGTTAGTGCCAGCGTGCCTGCGGGTAAGGTATCAATGAAAAATGAATACACCATGGCAAGTGTTGATTCGGTAGATATAACTATAAAAGGTAAAGGCGGACACGGCGCCTACCCGCACACAACCGTAGACCCTGTTGTTATTGCGGCGCGTACGGTATTAGCATTACAAACAATCACAAGCCGCGAGCTTTCTCCACTTGAGCCTTCTGTTGTGACTGTGGGATCTATTCATGGTGGCTCAAAGCATAATGTGATTTCCGATGAAGTAAAACTACAGCTTACGCTTAGAAGCTACAACCCAGAGGTACGTACGGCGCAAATAGCAGCAATAAAACGTATTACAGCGGGTATTGCTCAAAGTGCTGGCCTTACTAAGTCACACTACCCTGTTGTTCACGTTCATGAAGATGAATCTATTCCATCTACTTACAATAACCCTCAGCAAACTAACATTGTTAGGAGTGCTATTGCTGATGCAATTGGCGAAACTAATGTACTTGAGACAGAAGCGGTTATGGCTGGTGAAGATTTTGGACTGTACGGTAGAACTGATGAAAACATTCCTATTACGTTATTTTGGTTAGGTGGAGTAAACCAGCAGCAATATTCAAATGCGATGAAAAGTAACCAAACACTTCCTTCATTACACTCAAGTAAATTTGCACCAGATTATAAAGTAGCATTACCGACCGGTATAAAAGCCATGAGTAACGCTGCAGTCGCATTATTTAATAAAAAATAAGCCGTATTTGAGAGCTCAGCGATTAAGTGGTTGCTGAGCTCTTTTTATAATTTGATTTTTTAAATGCTGCTTTTTTACCACCCTTAGCAAAGCGCTTTTTAGGTGGTGTTTTAGGTAGCTTTGAAAATACATGGCTATCACAACTAGCTGCTTGCTGTACAAAACCTTCAAGCTCCACCAGCAGTGGTTGTAAAAATTGTTGGTAGCTCATTGTTTGTTGAGCAATGTTGCCTAAACTCGCCTCCCATTTAGCGGTCAAATCGGGGCTAGCTAAACCCTCTGGTAAAACACTAATAAGTGCCAAGCCTGTTTGCGTAGCTTTAATTGATTTACCTTCGCGCTTTAAAAAACGACGCCTAAATAATAATTCAATAATGCCTGCGCGGGTTGCCTCTGTTCCTAACCCATCGGTCTCTTTGAGTATTTTTTTAATTTGTGAATCTTTTACATAACGACTAATGCCGGTCATGGCACTTAGCAATGTTGCATCAGTAAAATGAGACGGTGGCGTAGTGTGTTTTTCTACCACTTCACCTTTAGTGCAGTTAAGCGCCATGCCTTTTGTTAAATGAGGCAAGGTTGCTTCATCTTTTAGCTCGGCTTTGCCCATTAATACCTTAAATCCTAAGCTTACATCTTGCTTTGCATTGGCTTTAAATAAACCTCCCGCAATTGTTACCTCTACTTTAGTTTCGTTATAAATATAATCGGGGTAAAACTGAATTAGGTAATGCCTGCTAATAAGTTGATATACTTTTGCTTCATCAGCCGCCAAAGTCGCTGTTTTTAGTTGTTTAGCGGTAGGTACAATTGCATGGTGTGCAGCCACTTTTGCATCGTTAAAACATTTGCTGCGTTTTTTAGCGTCTGCCCCATTCACAAACTCAGTGTTTTGACCGCCATTAGCTGCAATTGCTTTTAAAATTGCAGGCGCATCTAAATGATGCTCTTTAGGCAAATAACGATTATCAGAACGAGGGTAAGTAATTAACTTATGACGCTCATAGAGCGTTTGGCAAATATCAAGTACTTGCTGGGCTGCCATACCAAATGCCTTTGCAGCATCTATTTGCAGTGCCGATAAATTATAAGGCAGCGGCGCGCTTTGTTTTTTTTGTTTTTGTTCAAGTGCTGTAACCTCGCCTGGTTGATTCGCTATTCGCGAGGCGACGTTTTCGGCTAATGCATTATTTAAAACGCGGCCCTCTTCATCTTGGTACGGCTCGCAGGCTTTGCTTGGTACCCACTTGGCCACAAAGCTTTGCTGCTCAGGAGTTATTAAATGCGCCAACACTTCATAAAATGGTTTTGACACAAAGTTAGCTATTTCGTTATCCCGGTTAACCACTAAACCTAAAATTGGGGTTTGTACGCGACCCACCGACAACACATTGCCAAAGCCTGCTTTTTGTCCCGCCAGCGTATAAGCACGCGTAAGGTTCATACCAAATAGCCAATCTGCACGTGAACGCGCAAGCGCCGACACACTAAGCGGAATAAATTCACGATTTGAACGCATAGTCGTAAGCGCTTTTTTTACCGCCGCTAAATTTAAATCACTTATAAGTAAACGCTGAATGCTTTGCTTTTTGGTTTTACTTATTTTGGCTTGCTCTATGACTTCATCAACCAACAATTGGCCTTCGCGATCGGGATCGCCCGCATGCACGAGTACTGATGCCTGCTTAATTAGCTTTTTTAGAATAGTTAATTGCTTACGCGTTTTCGTTTTTGCCTTGAGCTGCCATTGCTGTGGCACTATGGGAAGGTGTTCAAATTGCCACTTTTTAAAACGCGCATCATAATCATCAGGTTCAGCTTGCTCAAGTAAGTGCCCTATACACCACGAGACACAGTCACCATTAGCCACTTCTATATAACCATCGTGTTTTTTATGTGGTTTTGGCAATGCATCAGCAATAGCTCTGCCAAGTGATGGCTTTTCTGCGATATAGAGTTTCATGGGAGTTGCTCACTAACTGTTTATATGAACAGTAGTTTAGCACAGCTATTTTAGGGGGAGGGAGTTTTATATTTACTACTAATCTGGTCTTCTTTGTTTTTAACTAAAATATAAATAAGAGGGAGGTAACATACTACTACAGTAGAAATATTAATCAGAGGTAAAAGAGTTTTATACATTAAAGTACTATAAGATAAATCCCATAAATGGCGATCTACAACTCTGAACAACTGTAAAGTTGGGGCCATTACAACCACAAGTTGCCCTAATACACATTGCCATAAATAAACTTTATCTTTTAAGCCTAGATAAGCAATTAATGCCATCCAAGCAATATCATTAAAAGCCCAAATGACGTACCTGTAAATGTTAATATCTTTATCAAACGTTTTTAAAGGCTCATATATAAAAGCACCAAATAAGAAAAAAGCACTCGTGATACAAACAAACCTGAGTGCTAAATAATCTTTTCGTAGAAAAAAAATAACTATAGCTGGAAGTAAAAACAAAACCCAGCTGAGCTCAATAAATGCATATAACTCATTGAACCATCTAAACATAGTTAATCATTAGTCTTATCATCGTCACCACCAGAACCATTTCCCGGCATATAGCAATATTTATCGATTATTTTCACAGAAACACCATTACATATGTTAAAGAAATGTACTTTAAGCTAAAATAATGAGCTTGCCAAGATACTTAGGTTATTAAGTACCTTAAAAAGAAACTTAATTAGAAAAATTAGCGCCCGCTACTCGCCTAGCGCACATCAATAGGGTCTGACTCTTTAGCCTTACCTTGTAAGATTGATATTTCTACTCGGCGATTTCTACGCCTATCTTCGTTTGAATCATTCGGAACAAGTGGACGAGTATCAGCACGCCCTACTACCATCATACGGTTTTTATCAAACCCTTGTACCGTTTGTAATTCGCTTGCTACTGCTACAGCACGCTTTGACGATAAGTCCCAGTTATTAATATATAACTCGTTAGAAACCTGAAAATCATCGGTGTGACCCGATACCGTAATTTCACCAGGTACATCTTTTAATAACTCACCAATATCTTGAATTATGGGCTTAAACTTAGGTTGTAAAAAAGCACTGCCAGAGGGGAATGAGCCATTTTCACGGATACGAATAATGATTTGCTGCCCTAAAGATTCAAGCTCGATTGCACCGTCGATAATTTGTTTTTCGAGCTGTTGTGCTATTTTTTTCACTAACTCGTTAGTTTGTTCTTGATCGGCGGCTGAAGTTGCTTGCTCTGAAGATTGCTGCTGCGATGTACTACGTGACTCGCCACCACGTTTATCGCCACGTTGCTCTTGTCTACCACCAGCAGAGCTTTCATCACCCGCTTGAAACTCTAACATTTGCTGGGTCATTTCAACGGTTTGTTGCTGAATGGTTTCTATCGGGGTAGGTTCAGGCTTACCTGGGGTAAATTCCATAGCAATAACCGAGGTCCCTTTAGGGATATCTTTTACTTCTATTTTGTTTTGCACACCAAATGCAAACTTCATCGAGCCTGCTATTTGCTTAAATTTAAGTACATCCATTTCTGAAAACGCGAGCAAAAGTACAAAAAAGCACATTAAAAGCGACATTAAGTCGGCAAATGTTCCCATCCAAGCAGGCAAACCTGGGGGTGGGCATTTGCACTCTTGATCAGACATGGTTACTCCTCGGTATCTACTTTGCGCTTAGACTCAGCAAGGTAGTTTTTCAAAATACCTTCAATTACTTTCGGGTTTTGGCCATCTTGAATACCTAAAATAGCATCCAGTATTAGACGCTGATTCATGGCTTCTTCGTCTTTGCGAAGCTCCAGTTTTACCTGAATGGGAATAGCCACTACATTTGCTAAAAATGCACCATATAAAGTAGTTAATAATGCCACCGCCATTGCGGGGCCAATGGCTTTAGGGTCATCCATGTTAGATAACATAGCAACTAAGCCTATTAACGTTCCTATCATACCCATTGCAGGGGCTATATCGGCAAGTGACTTAAATAAACCGGCGCCCAGTTCGTGGCGAGTTGTGGTTAAAGAAATGTCTTTTTGAAGCGTGGCACGAACTACATCAGCATCGTGGCCATCAACGAGCATATCTACACCCTTGCGCATAAAAGGGTTTGGTATTTCGGCTTCTTCGAGGGCTAAAAACCCCCCTTTACGGGCTGAATCAGCAAGTTCAACTGCTTTTTCAATCAGCTCTTCTGGCGATTCGATTTTAAACATAAATGCTTTACCAACAACCTTACCTATGCCCAAAAACTGCGACAAGGTAAAGTTTGATAACACAATAAATAGTGAGCCACCAAATACAATTACACTAGAAGGCGCGTCGGCAAACATCCCCATTTCACCGCTACTACTCATAAACATGGACATGACAATTAAACCAATTGCGCCAAGGATCCCAATTATGGTTGCTAAATCCACATTTCCTCCAAAGTATTATACTTTGTTATTCAAACTTTTATTATTAACTGCTTATCGGCAAGATACTGAAATACTTAAGCCATTTTTGAAAAAAGTGTAAAACACCGTGTTTGGCCTAATTTTAGATCAAGATACCCTACTCGCCTAGCGACTGATTAATTTTATTGTACACAGTGAGCACTAATACGCATCTTATACATGGAAAAAATACGATTTAAACTGATATAACTCAAAAAACAACGATCATCCTTTGACCTAGTTTAGCATTCCCCCTAAAATTGGCTCCTAAATTTATCATGCTGGCTGAAATTAAACATGGCGACTAAAAAACCTGAAAACCTAAGTTTTGAACAAGCACTCGAAGAATTATCAACCATTGTCGGTGAAATGGAACAAGGTGATTTATCGCTTGAGCAGTCGTTAAAGCAATTTGAGCGTGGTATAGCCTTAGCTAACGCCTCAACGGGTAAGTTACAACAAGCAGAACAAAAAGTGTCTATTTTAATGGGCAATGACGAAAAAGCAGCGCTTACTTCATTTAACAACGATATGGAATAACCGTGAGCATACAAGAAAAAATAGAATGTGCTCAACAAGATGTCGTAAAGACCCTGCAACAGTACTTTGATCACCCCCTTGATACCGCACACACAGTAAAAGAAGCTACGCAGTACGGCTTATTTAACGGTGGCAAGCGTTTACGCCCCTTTTTAGTCTACGCAAGTGGTGAAATGCTCGGAGCTAATAAGCAAGATTTAGATATTCTTGCTGCTGCTATTGAGTGTATTCATAGCTACTCGTTGGTGCACGATGATTTACCAGCCATGGATGATGACGACCTTCGCCGTGGACGCCCAACTTGCCATATAGAGTTTGACGATGCGCATGCAATTTTAGCGGGCGATGCACTACAAACATTAGCCTTTGAGCTTATCTCGGCTCACAATTTTACCTGCAGCGCATCAACACAAGTAAAAATGATCAGCGCACTGGCTAAAGCATCGGGGCTTGAAGGCATGGTAGGCGGGCAAGGGCTAGATATTGCAGCCACAGATAAAGTGATTACAGTACAACAGCTTGAACGAATTCATAAATTAAAAACGGGTGCCTTAATCAACTGTGCCATTACATTGGGTGCATTATGTAGCGAAAAAGCAGACAAACAAACCTTAGAAAACTTACGTGTTTTTGGGTATGCTATAGGGCTGGCATTTCAAGTGCACGACGACATTTTAGATGTTGAAGGTGACACATTTACTTTAGGTAAGCCACAAGGCTCTGATTTAGCTGCTAATAAAGCAACTTATCCGGCCCTATTAGGTATGCAAGGTGCCAAGCAAATGGCGCAAAATTTAATAGAGCAAGCGCATCAAGCATTAAACAAAATAGATGCTGATACCTCTGTTCTAGCGGCGCTGGCAAACTACCTGATTAAACGTGACCATTGAGTGTTACATATACGTATTGCCATTTAGCACTGACATTATTACTCAACAGCGGTAACAACTAATAAGTTAGCACCGGTGTTAGCGAAGGATAAAATAAATACCATGACACTTGATAGTAGCAAGTATCCATTACTTAACTTGGTTGACGAACCAGCCCACTTACGCGATATAGCGCAAGATAAACTCCCTGCGTTTAGCAACGAGTTACGAGACTATTTACTCAACTCTGTTTCGCAAAGTAGCGGCCATTTAGCGTCTGGTTTAGGAACTGTTGAGCTTACCGTTGCTCTACATTATGTGTATAACACACCAGAAGATCGCCTTGTATGGGATGTAGGCCATCAAGCGTACCCGCATAAAATTTTAACGGGACGACGCGATTTAATGCATACAATTCGTCAAAAAGACGGATTACATCCATTCCCTTTTCGTGAAGAAAGCCAATACGATACCTTTAGCGTAGGCCATTCAAGTACCTCTATTTCGGCAGCACTTGGTATGTCTATTGCGGCTCAAAAAGAAGGCAAAGGCCGCAAAACTGTTGCCGTTATAGGCGATGGTGCCATTACAGCAGGTATGGCATTTGAAGCCATGAACCACTTAGGCGATGTAAAATCTGACATGTTAATCATTTTAAATGATAACGAAATGTCGATTTCTGAAAACGTCGGAGCGTTAACTAATCACTTTGCGCGTATTTTATCTGGCAGCTTTTACACAAACATTCGCGAAGGCAGTAAGAAGTTACTCTCTGGCGTGCCTCCTGTTAAAGAACTTGCCAGTAAAGTAGAAGAGCACCTAAAAGGAATGGTTATTCCAGGTACCTTTTTTGAAGAACTCGGTCTTAATTACATTGGCCCAATTGATGGCCACGATGTAAATATGCTCGTAGATACACTGCGTAATATGCGTAATTTAAAAGGGCCTCAGCTTTTACATATAAAAACTCAAAAAGGAAAAGGCTATAAACCCGCAGAAGCTGATCCTATTGGCTATCACGGTGTGCCAAAGTTTGACCCTAATACATCAAGCTTACCTAAATCTAAACCTGGCGCCGCCACTTTCTCTAAGGTGTTTGGTGACTGGTTGTGTGATATGGCCGAGCAAGATAAAAAATTAATGGCTATTACCCCGGCAATGCGTGAAGGCTCAGGTATGGTGCGTTTTTCAAAAGAACACCCAGAGCAGTATTTCGATGTAGCTATAGCTGAGCAGCACGCTGTCACATTGGCCGCCGGTTTTGCCTGTGAAGGGTTAAAACCCGTTGTAGCTATTTACTCGAGCTTTTTACAACGTGCGTATGATCAACTTATCCATGATGTTGCACTGCAAAACTTACCTGTGCTTTTTGCTATAGACCGCGCTGGTATTGTAGGCGCCGACGGCGAAACACACCAAGGTGCTTACGACTTAAGCTTTATGCGCTGTATTCCCAACATGGTTATTATGGCCCCAAGTGATACTAACGAGTGCCGCCATATGCTTTATACCGGTTATAAGGCTAATTGCCCTGTAGCAGTTCGCTACCCTCGTGGTAGTGCCGGTACTGCCGATATTCAAAGCGAAATGACGCTACTAGAAATAGGCAAAGCCAATACCATTAAACAAGGCGCTAAAATTGCTATTTTATCCTTTGGTACTTTGCTTGAAAACGCGCAAATTGCTGCAAATGAGCTAGGTGCAACGCTAGTTAATATGCGCTTTATTAAGCCACTTGATACAAGTTTATTAGATGAGCTTAGCCAAACTCATGATGTAATAGTAACGCTTGAAGACAACGCTATTTGTGGTGGCGCAGGCTCAGCGGTTAATGAATATTTAGCAGCGCAAAAAGCCAACCTAAAGGTGCTTAACTTAGGTATTCCTGATGAATTTATTAAGCACGGCACACAAGCGCAAATGCACGATGAAATGGGCTTAGGCGAACAAGGCATTTTAAATTCAATAAAATCGTTTATCGCTTAATTATTTTTGCTAGCTAGTTTTTAAAGGGAGCCTGATGGCTCCTTTTTTGTTTTTTATTTTTTAAATTTTTGCATCCAATGTGTATTTCTACGCGTTATCCCTATGAGGTTAACACAGTAAATAGTACGTACTGAGGAGTATAAACAGGCACGTTATTTACTTTCATTTGATGGAATATTAAAAGGTAAAAATGATGAAAAAAGCTAATTTAACTCACTTTCATACACAAAACAGTTCACTTAAACGCCCCCTTTGTTTTTCAGCATTAGCGCTTGGGATAGTACTTGGTATTTCAGGGTGTAGCGGTGATGATGGAGAAAACGGTTTAGCCGGTACGCCGGGAGCAGATGGTCAAGATGGAAGCGATGGCACAAACGGTAACCCCGGCTTTAGTGCAGCCACGTTTATTTTAGCTAATAACGGCGAGCAAAACGCAGGCACTGTTGATTTAATAAACCAGGACGCTGCCAAATTAAAAACCTTTAATACCACTGCAAATGAAGGCGTAGCCTTTGATAGCCTCGGTAATTTAATACAAGCAAGCGACAGCGAAAATGGTAGCATTAAAACTATATGCCAACTTGCCAATCGCGATGATGGTGCAAGCTTTAGTACTAATCAAGACCGTGAAATTACAGGCCCTGCCACTACACTGGTTAATCCTAAGGGCATAGCGATCGCAAAAAATAGCGGGCTGATATTTATAGCTGATTTTGGTGCCATGCAAATTACCACATTTGGCAGTGCTGCAGCGGGAGATGCCGCGCCGCTTGCTACCACTGTTACCGAAGCCGCCCCGTGGGATGTTGATTATGACCACGTAAACGACCGACTTTATGTAGCACTTACCAACGGTGATGTCGCGGTTTATGATAATTTTGTAAGCGGTGAATTTACCGCTATGCCAAGTCGTACTATTACACCAAGCGATGCCGATGGTGTGCAAATATCGGTAAATATTCACGGCATTGTTTATGATGAAACCACCAATAAACTTATTTTATCGGATGTTGGTAGCGCATCAGATGCTACCGATGGCGCGCTTTTTGTTATTAATAATGCCTCAGGTGCGCAAGGTAATACATCTGTTGCACGCAGTATTTCAGGCCCTGCGACTATGCTAGGCAACCCTGTAGATATTACCCTTGAGGGTAGTGATTTACGTGTGGCCGAAAAATCAAACGATGCAATTTTAGTGTTTAGTAATATATTTGCCGGTGAAAGTGGCGATATAGCGCCCGATTTAAGTACTGCGTCTACTAAGCCAGAGTCAATTACTAACACGCTAACTCAAAGCTCAATGGCTGATATATCAGATAGTACTGAGCCTAATATGGCGCTATTAGGCGTAGCCGTATCCAGTAATCCAAGCACTGCGGGTGATACAACAGGCCAAATTAGCCGTTTAAATACAGCATTAAGTAGCGAACTTGCAAGCTATAATGCAAGCCAAACGATAGAAAGCGTTAGCTTTGATAAAGCAGGTAATAGCTACGCAACATTCGATAATGCCAGTACAGGAATGGGCGGAATCGTCATCTCTACTAAAGTGGCTTATAACCGTGATGGCGAAACATTTAACGCCAGCCAAGATAGACTGATTTCAGGAAGCAATACAGGCCTTATTTCACCTAAAGGATTAGATATTGCCTCCGATAGTGGAATGATTTTTGTGGCTGAAAATAATGAAACCACGCCGAGCATTGCTATATTTTCAAGCTGTGCCACCGGCGACGTATCACCTCTTATGACCTTAACTTTTGCCAATAATGCACGCCCGTGGGATGTTGATTACGACAGTAACACTGACCGCGCTTTTGTTGCGCTAACTAATGGCACTGTAGCGGTATTTGATCAAGTTAAAAATAAGCTACTAAGTGGCGAGACCACAATAAGTACAGAAGATAGATTAATTACACCTGCCAATAATTCACAAGCACTAGCTGGGCCTACCAATATTCATGGAATAGATTACGACTCATTAAGTGGTGCGTTAATACTTTCTGATGTAGGCAGCGCAGCCGTTGCTGACGATGGCAAAATTTATGTATTAAATAATACCGCAAATGCCTCGGGGCTAGTCAATATAAGCGCGACGATTAGCGGGCCCAATACATTATTAGGAAACCCTGTTGATATTATGTATAGCGGAACCGATTTATATGTTGCCGAAAAGTCTAACAACGTAGTTATGCGCTTTAATAATATTTTAAGTACCGCAGGGGGAGATATAAGTGCCGATGCAAGTATGGCATTTAGTGCTCCTGAGTCAGTGGCTATTTTACCAGTGTGGCTAAACCAGTAATTAAATAGCGTTACCCTCACCATGCCTAACCTACTTTTGTAGGTTGGGCATTATCGCATCCACACTTTAATATCTGCTAAGCCATTACTTTGTAAAATACCCAGCTGCTGATCTACATTCGAATTTTGCTCAAACTCAAACGCATCCAACTGTTTATCAAACGTAATATTTGCGACACCGTCACCACCACGTTTTTTAACCTGATGAAGCGCTATATCGGCTAAGTTTATCGACGTCTCCCAGCTTATTACTTGCCCACCTAAAAGTGGCAGTGGGTAAAAAGACCACCCCAATGAAGCCGTAATATTGGTTGTTTTACCGTTTGGTAATTGAAACGAATTTAATGCGATTGCTTGGCATAAATCAGAGGCATAGCTGTCAATCATGTTGCACTTAAAATCGCGCAGCAATAATAAAAACTCATCTCCACTCCAGCGTGCTACATAGTCAGAGCCTTGGGTACGCGAATTAAGTAATGCTGCCATTTGTTGTAAACAGCTATCCCCTGCTATTGGGCCATACGCATCGTTTATACGGCTAAAGTTATCAAAGTTGATAATAAGCAGTACAAGTGACTTTCCTTGCGCTTGTAAAGACTGCGCATTACGTTGGAAATGTTCAATATCTTTAGGGAGCTGATCAAACAAAAATCGGCGGCTACGTAGCCCTGTAAGCTCATCTGAGTGACTAACTAGTTTAAGCTGTGAGTTTACTTGGCCTAATTTATCGTTAGCTTGGCGCAGCTCTAATGTACGCTCTGTAACCAGCGCTTCGAGTACTTCTTGCTTACGGCGCTCTTGCGCTCTAAATACCCAAAAAATAAAGTAAAACAGTAAAATAAACCCACTAACAATTAGCAATCTAAAGTAAATAGTTTCGTCAAAGCGCTGCGGTACTACAAATGCATACTCGACAGTTTGCGCTCTGTCCCAATCTTCGCCTTGGCGTTTTGCCTCAAGCTCAAATAAAAATGACCCCGCCGGTAAATTTGTATAAATGGCTTCTCGGCGTGCATTAGCATAGCGCCAATCACTATCTAACCCACTTAACTTATATCTAAACTCAATACTATTTGGCGCATAATAATCGATGGCGGTGTACTTTAATGTTATGTCGCGCTCATCAGTATCTAGTAAAGGCTTTTCGCCCAATGCTGCGGTAGTTAATGCACGCAGAGGTGTGGTTAGTGTTTCTACTTTAGGCTTTAATACATTTAGGCCAAATAGCTCGGTATTTTTAGGTATTTCTACAATGCCTTGTAAGCTTGGGTACCAAATTGAATAATCGGTCATGGCAACGGCATCGTGTCCTAAACCGTTACAACACTGGCTTGCTTTACCATCGAGCTGCCTATCAAAAGAAGAAATAACCTCTTCCACTTTTAAGCTCGACACCTCTGATTTAAATTGCGCTACTGGCATACGGTAAACACCTTTCATGGTACTTACCCATACACGCTTATAAGTTTCGTCATACTCTAGGCTAAAAATAGAGCCATAGGGTAAGCCGTTGGCTGCATCTAACTGTCGCCAATGCCCTTGTAAGCTTCTGTAAAATAAGCCGTCATTAAGCGAGCCAATTAAAATACCTACACCATCTATGTGTAATACGCTGGTGATGTATGCACTTTCGAGCGAAGTTTGGTCACCTATTTTTTCAATGCCACGGTCAGTAAAGTAATACGCCCCTTTACTGGTCCCTATTACACCAAAGTTTGCTTTATCGAGCACATACGTTATAAATTTACTGCCTAAAAAGGCATTGTATGCAAAGGGTGTTAACCCCCCATAACTTAGCCTATACAAGCCACGCCCTGTACCTATCCAAAAACCACCTTTGCTTGATGGGCTAATAGCGAATACCGGATTGTCGCGCAGGGCTCTGCCAGGAAAACTGTATAGTTTATCTTGCTCGTAAAAAAACAGCCCTCGTCCGGTCGCTATATATAAACGCGAGCCATCAAATTGTAAGTCGTGTACTGTTGCACGGCCAAATTGCGCACTGGGTATTTTATTGACAAAGTTTTTATTTAAATCGAAATAACCAATACCACTTTTATTTGCCACCCATAAATTACCATCGGGCGCTTGGCTGATTGCCATAACGGCCTCTGTCATTTGCGATAAAGCAGAGTGGCGTTCTATACGCCCTTCGTGTGCAAGCCATAAGCCTTCGCTAAAACTTGCAAGCCAAATATTATTTTGGCTATCGCGGTAAATATCGGCAAACCAAATACTTTGATCTAGCTGACTTGGCTCAACCCATTGCCACTCACCCGACTTAGCTCTAAAAAGCAGTCGTCCATAAGTAGAAACCCATAAGCCACCATTGGTGTCGCTCATAAATTTATACACAGCTGAGTTATTCGCATTCGGCAGTGGGAAAGGTCTTAGCTCATCATCTAAATCTAAAAAGTAGGCACCCAGTTCAGAGGCTAAATATAAATTACCATTTAAAAAAGACAGATCATGAACAATGGTTTGTGCTAACCGCTCAGGCAATGACACCTTAGCTGTTAACTCCAACCTGAGTTTTGAAAAATCAGAGGCGCTTTTAGTTAAGCGTAGTAAATGACGGTCGTTGACAAGCCAAATCCCCTCTGGAGAAAGCGCCATTTGACTAACCGACCCCACTATTTGGGTGATCACAGTAGCATTTACAATAGGAACGAGTTCGTTCGCTTTATCACGTAAATCAATTTGGTTGCGGTCTACATAATAAAGCCCATTAGCTGCAATCCAAATGCTGCCCTTGGCATCTTCTAATATGTCTCTAACTGGGCCTTTAATATTAAATTCTTGTGCGGCAAGCGTTTGCGGGTTTATGACCACCAAGCCACTTTTAGTGCCCACCCACAGATAGCCATTACTATCTATGAGCAGTTTATTAATACCATTGCTTGGCAAAAAAGGACTATTTTGAGTGTTGTAATTAGTGAACGTTGTGCCGTCAAAGCGACTAAGACCAAATTGCGTTCCGACCCACATATAGCCTTGCTGATCTTGCACAACACTTTTTAGCGATTGTGAGGGCAAGCCATCTTTGATATTCCATTGCTTAACAACGTAATCAGTAATAGAAGCCCAACTTGGCATGGCACACAACATAAGTACACATACCAGTAAAAATCGCATCATTTCGCTGCCACCTAGTTAAACAAATAAAACACAAAAATTAAAAGGGTAGTAAACCTGCTTTTATTAACGCTTGCAAACAAATAAGCGAAAAAATACCGGCAAGTACATCATCAGCCATTATACCCACGCCGCCGTCCATTCGCTTATCGAGCGTTTTGATCGGGCCTGGTTTGGCAATATCAAAAAATCTAAATAATAAAAAGCCTACAAGTAAGGTTTGCCAACTAAGCGCTGCGCCAATCATCGTAATGTAATAACCCGCAACTTCATCCCACACTATGGCTGGATGGTCGTGCACACCTAAATCATCGGCGGTTTTGCCACACGCCCAAATACCAAAAATACTAATAACCACGGCAAACACGATTTGTAGCCAAAGCGGAAAATACATGGTCATAAAAATAAATGGTAAAGCAGCAAATGTACCAAAGGTGCCTGGCGCAACAGGCGCAAGGCCAGTGCCAAACCCTAGGCCAAATAACTGGTGCGGGCGCTTTAAATTAAACTGTTTTTTGCTAGTCAAACCTGCTCCTTGGCAAAGTGCTCAAAGCCCTGTTGCTCAAAATTAAATTTTTCACCGTGGTGTAAAAGCTCAATGTGCCCTTCGCCACTTTTTATTTGCCCTATGCACGTTGCTTCTACGCCGTATTGACGTAATTTAAGCTCCAACATGCTTTTATTATCTTCAGAGACAGTAAAAAGTAATTCGTAGTCATCGCCATAGCCTAAAATATACGGCAATTGCGCCTCAAAGTTCAGGCTTGAACGCATAGCGTCTGAGGTTGGGATGTTTTCAATATTGATACTGGCGCTGACTTGTGACATATCAAGTATGTGGGTTAAATCTGCCATAAGGCCATCAGACACATCAATAGCTGATGAAGCAAGGCCACGTAATACTTGCCCTGCAGCCACCCGTGGAGTGGGGTAATCAAAGCGGCTATTTATGTACTTTAAGTGCTCAGGCTCAATACTTAGGCCACGCTTTCGAGATTCAATAGCCAAGCCGGCATCACCTAGCGTGCCGGTTACACATACCCAGTCGCCCACTTTAGCACCTGCACGGCGTAAAGCTTTGCCTTCTGGCACAGTCCCTTTAGCGCATATAGTAACTGTTAAAGGGCCCTGGGTAGTATCGCCACCAATTATTTGTACATTAAAGTACTCAGCAATTTCGTGCATTCCCTCAGTAAATTCTTCAATCCACTGCTGGTTAATATTTGGTAGGGTTAATGCCACCGACACCCAAGTAGGCTCAGCCCCCATGGCTGCTAAATCACTTAGATTGACGGCCAGTGCTCGGTGTCCTAATGCTCGGGGAGAAATGTCATCAAAAAAATGAACACCCGATACAAGCGTATCAGTTGTTACTGCAAGTTGGCAGTTTTGCGGAACGGTAACTAATGCACAGTCGTCCCCTATTCCTAGGCTTACATCACGACGAGTTATACCACGACCTTTAAAGTAGCGGTTTATTAATTCAAATTCCTTCATACACAAAAAAGCCGACCTATGCCGGCTCTCCTTTTTAACGTGTACTAACTGTTAAAGCTAAGCTCTTTAGCAGAGCGCTTTAGCAAGGTTAGTATTACTTGCGTAAATGCTTAACAGCTTTATCAAGTACACCGTTTACAAATTTATGGCTGTCTTCAGCGCCAAATATTTTAGCAAGCTCAATGCCTTCATTGATTGCTACTTTGTATGGCACATCTTCACGGAATTTAAGCTCATACGCGCTTAAACGTAAAATTGCACGCTCTACCATATCTAAATCATCAAATGGACGTGTTAAATGCGGAGATACAGCTTCATCTAGTTGCTTATAATTAACGGCAACGCCACGCGCTAAATCTTTAAAGTATTCAACATCAATTTTAGTCACGTCGTTTTCGATCAACATTTGTTGTTCGATATCGGCAATTAAATTGCCACTTAATTGCCAAGAATAAACGGCTTGAAGTGCTAAGATACGTGCTTTACGTCTTGCTGCTGGTTTCACAAAAATTCCTTAAACTTAAATTTTATCTAACACATTAACCATTTCAAGCGCGCCTAATGCCGCTTCGCCGCCTTTGTTACCCATTTTGGTACCAGCGCGTTCAATTGCTTGTTCAATGCTTTCTGTGGTTAATACGCCAAATGCAACCGGGATATCATACTCAAGCGATACATTTGCAAGGCCTTTGTTAGATTCGCCAGCAACGAGGTCAAAGTGTGGTGTACCACCTCTGATCACTACGCCTAATGCGATGATTGCATCATACTCTTTTTTTGCCGCAATGCGTTTTGCCGCTAAAGGTAACTCTACTGCACCGGGTACATACACAACGGTAATGTCATCATCGGCTACGCCACCAGTACGCTTTAGCTCATCAACAGCACCTTCTAGTAGGCTGCTACCAATAAAATCGTTAAAACGAGAAATAACAATAGCGAATTTTTTGCCTGGAGCGTACTTATTACCTTCAATAATTTTCATTTGATAACCCTAAAAATATGTTCAAGCGGTTGCGATTGCGCAAAAATTGCTGCGCATCATACCATAAAAATAAAAAAATAGACTAGTTAAAAGCTGAGCCCTTATTGTGGCTCAACGTAATCAACCACTTCTAAATGAAAGCCCGAAAGTGCATGGTACTTTTTAGGGCGACTCATTAAGCGCATTTGCTTAATACCTAAATCAGCCAGTATTTGCGAGCCCACACCAACGGTACGCGATGTGCCTTTAAATTTACGCGGCGTAACATTCTCGCCAGCATCGGCAGCAGCAAACGCTTTTACTGTGGCCTCTAGCTCTTCGGTGCTTTCTTGTTTACCTAAAATAACCAGTGCACCGTTATTTTCTGCAATGTAAGCCATTGCATCAGAAAGCCCCCAACTACGGTCCGCACTTCTGTCTGAAAGTAAAATGTCGTTAAAGGTGCTTTGTAAGTGCACGCGCACAAGCGTTGGCTCTTGCTCTTTAATTTCGCCTTTTAACAATACGTAGTGCAGTTGGCCGTCAATCGTATCTTTGTAGGTTACTAAATCAAACTCACCGTGCTCAGTAGGTAATTTACACTTAGCCACTTGCTCTATGGTGGTTTCGTTAAGGTTTCGGTATTCAATTAAATCTGCAATTGTGCCAATTTTAATACCATGCTCTTTAGCAAATACTTCTAAATCAGGGCGGCGCGCCATAGTACCATCGGCATTGAGAATTTCTACAATAACTGATGAAGCTTCAAGGCCGGCTAAACGTGCTAAATCACATCCAGCTTCAGTATGGCCTGCGCGCGTTAACACGCCACCTGGTTGTGCCATAATAGGAAAAATATGCCCAGGCTGTACGATATCACTTGGTACGGCGCCTTTTGCAATTGCCGCTTGAACTGTACGCGCTCTATCGGCTGCTGATATACCTGTTGTTACGCCTTTGGCAGCTTCAATCGACATAGTAAAGTTAGTAGAAAACGCTGCGCCATTGTTTTTAACCATTAACGGTAAATCAAGCTGCTCACATCGCTCTTGCGTCATAGTTAAACAAATTAAGCCACGGCCATGAGTGGCCATAAAGTTAATTGCTTCGGCGCTAATGTGCTCTGCTGCAATGATTAAATCACCTTCGTTTTCTCTGTCTTCGTCATCCATTAAAATAACCATTTTACCGGCTTTAATGTCGTCGATGATTTCTTGTGCGCTGTGTAAATTCATAAATTTGCTCGTGTAAGTTATCAGTGTCGTTATTTAACAAAACCAGCTTTAGCTAGTAAGCTCATTGAAATATCTGAGCCAGTCGGCTGCTCAGCCCCTTTAATAAGGCGCTCTAAATAACGTGCAATTTGGTCGACTTCTAAATTAACGCGTGTGCCCACTTTAAAATCAGCAATGGTGGTTTGCTCGCTTGTGTGCGGCACTATGGTTAATTTAAATTTATTACCTTGTACAGCGTTTACTGTCAGGCTTATACCATCTATACATACAGACCCTTTGTAAGGAATGTACTTCATTAAGTTTTCATCGGTGCTTAGCCAATATTCTGTAGCGCGCGCATTACTAGTAATGGCTGTAATGGTTGCAATGCCATCAACATGACCTGACACCAAATGCCCGCCTAAACGTGAAACCGGCTGCATGGCTTTTTCAAGGTTAACTGTTTGGCCAATATTATAATTTGCAAACCCAGTTAAGCTGATAGTTTCGTTTGATAAGTCGGCACTAAAGCCATCAATGTGCTTATCAACTACCGTTAAACATACGCCATTAGTGGCAATGCTATCGCCAAGCTTTACATCGCTCATATCAAGATTAGCGCTTTGAATGCGAATGGCTAAATCGCCTTGTTTTTTTTGTAATAGCGCAATTTTGCCTGTGGCTTCAATTATTCCAGTAAACATAGCCCTACTCTTTTAATTAAGTGATTGGAATGTGTTTTGTAGCGGTTATACGTAAATCATCGCCTATTTTCACACACTCTTTAAACGTCAAATTAACGGTGTTTTGCATATCTGTTAGCGGTGCAAAATTAACTAAGCTTTTTGCATCGCACCCCATTAGTTTAGGCGCTAAATAAAATATATATTCGTCTATTAAATTAAGCTCTGTCATTTTACCGGCAAGTGTAGCACCCGCTTCTAAATAAACATGATTAAATTGCAGCTTAGCAAGGTGCGCTAAAACAGACGTTAAATTAACTTTGTTATTTTGCTGTGGCACTTCTATATGACTTACAAAATGCGGCCACTGCGTTGATTTATCAACCTTGGTAGTAAAAATTATTATTTCACTTTCAATATTAAATACTGCCAGCTCTGGTGTAAGCCTATTTTGTGAGTCAATTATAACACGCACCGGTTGGCGTAGGGGGAAATCGGTAGGCAAAGCCTGTGGCAACTCGCTTAACCTCACATTGAGCTTAGCATCATCGGTAATAACCGTATCGGCGCCCGTTAAAATAGCGCAGCTTTGTGCTCGGTGTAATTGTACATCTTGTCGCGCAGCGCTGCCGGTGATCCACTTACTTTGGCCATTTTTAAGCGCGGTTTTACCATCAATGCTGGCCGCCATTTTACACGTAACATACGGAAGCCCCTGCTCCATACGCTTAAAAAAACCTAAATTAAGTGCGCGCGCTTGCTGCTCTAAAAGCCCAAATGCAACCTCTATACCTGCATCGCTGAGTATTTTAAGCCCTTTACCTGCTACTTGTGGGTTGGTGTCGACCATAGCTGCAATAACTTTTACTACACCTGCTGCTTTTAAGCCCTCTGCACACGGCGGAGTGCGTCCGTAATGGCTACACGGTTCAAGCGTAACATACGCAGTCGCACCTTTTGCGTTTTCACCTGCTACAGCAAGGGCATTAACCTCAGCATGCCCCTGCCCAGCTAATTGATGAAACCCTTCACCAATTATGTGGTTATCTTTAACTAAAACACACCCTACATTAGGATTGGGGGTGGTTGTAAATCGCCCTTTTTTTGCAAGCTCGATGGCACGTGCCATGTACATTTCATCTTGCGCAGTAAAGGTTATTTGGTTTTGCATTATTACTCCCCTAAACGGGCAATTTCTTCACCAAATTCGCGTATATCTTCAAACGAGCGATACACAGAGGCAAACCGCACATAGGCTACTTTATCCAGTTTTTTAAGCGCCTCCATTATGCACTCACCCACAAGGTGACTTGATATTTCTCTCTCGCCGGTAGCACGCAACTGCGATTTAATAATATTAACCACTTCATCCACTTGCTCTGTACTAACAGGGCGTTTTTCTAGGGCGCGATTAAGGCCATTGAGTAGTTTATCTTCATTAAAGGGTTCTCGGCTGCCATCTTGTTTAATTACACGTGGCATAACTAACTCGGCGCCTTCAAAGGTAGTAAATCGCTCGTGACACTCGTTACATTCACGACGACGGCGAACTTGGTGGCCTCCGCCGACTAGGCGAGAATCAATAACTTTAGTATCTTTTTCGGTACAAAATGGGCAATGCATAACTCGGTACTTCCGTTTTAAAACAAAAAAGGCCGCTATTTAGCGGCCTTTTATCTTAGCAAAAAAATAGGGCCTGTTGGCCTTTCAGGATTAAATTTGTTCTATCTAGGGGTGATTTGATCGCGGCGCGAGGTTTGTAACCTAGTGGGCTAAGTAAAAACCGAGCAACAAAGAGTAAATCGCCCCTAGGACGAACCCGAGGGCAGTGCATGTTTGGCATTTATGCTGCGTTATCGCCTATTTGTGTGGAGTAACCACACTACATAGACTCTGCCTTGCCTAAAAACCAAACATACTACTGCAAATTAAACCTCGAAAGGTAAACAGGCCCCTTGTTGTGATCTAAATTACTGCTGCTTATGCAATTAAGCGTATACAGGTAGTTTTGCACAAATTGCTTTAACTTTTTCTTTAACTTGCGCTTGTACTGACTCATCGTTGATGTTGTCTAATACGTCACAAATCCAGCCAGCAAGTTCTTTCGATTCAGCTTCTTTAAAGCCACGACGCGTAATTGCAGGTGAACCAATACGCAAACCAGAAGTAACAAACGGTGAGCGAGGATCGTTTGGTACAGAGTTTTTGTTCACAGTAATGTTTGCATTACCAAGCGCTGCGTCTGCATCTTTACCTGTGATATCTTTATCGATTAAATCAAGTAAGAATAAGTGGTTTTCTGTTTTATCAGATACGATTTTGTAACCGCGCTCTTGCATAACAGCAACCATAGCTTGAGCATTTTTAACTACTTGTGCTTGGTATGTTTTAAATTCTGGTTGTAGAGCTTCTTTAAATGCCACTGCTTTTGCAGCAATAATGTGACATAAAGGACCACCTTGGCCACCTGGGAACACAGCGCTGTTAAGCTTTTTGTAAATTGCTTCGTCGCCACAAGCAGAAATAATTAAACCACCACGAGGGCCTGCTAAAGTTTTGTGTGTTGTTGTTGTTACAACATGCGCGTGAGGTACTGGGCTTGGGTAAACACCCGCCGCAATTAAACCTGCAACGTGAGCCATATCAACAAATAAGTAAGCACCTACTTTATCAGCAATCTCACGGAATTTAGCCCAATCAACAATACCTGAGTACGCAGAAAAACCACCAATAATCATTTTTGGTTTGTGCTCAAGTGCTAGCGCTTCTACCTGTGCGTAGTCAATTTCGCCAGTTGCTTCGTCTAGCCCGTATTGGATTGCATTGTATAGCTTACCTGAGAAGCTTACGTGTGAACCGTGCGTTAAGTGACCACCATGAGCTAAGCTCATACCAAGTACAGTGTCGCCTGCTTCTAATAATGCTAAGAAAACAGCTGCATTTGCTTGAGAACCCGCATGTGGCTGAACGTTTGCATAGTCAGAACCAAATAGCTCGTTAGCACGATCAATTGCAAGTTGTTCAACAACGTCTACGTGCTCACAACCGCCATAGTAACGTTTGCCCGGGTAACCTTCTGCGTATTTGTTTGTAAGCTGTGAACCCTGTGCTTCTAGTACGCGTGGGCTACAGTAGTTTTCTGATGCGATTAATTCAATGTGCTCTTCTTGGCGAGCAGTTTCTTTGTTTATCGCGTCAAATAACTCTGGATCAAAATCCGAAATATTCATGCTACGTTCTAACATTGGGGTCTCCTAGGGCAACGTGTATGGTGTTTTTTAGAGGCTTTATTGTACGCTTTAAACGACTCTTTGCCTACGCTCTTAAGTTGAGGATATTTAAACAGGGATTGAATCTATTTCACAGCGTTTTTAAGATGATATTTTTTTATAAATGCATTAATAATTTAAATGATTTTTATTTTTTACATTTAATTACTTAATGATAAATACTTTATTTAGCGCGTTCAAAATACAAAAAAAGCGGCCAAAGCCGCTTTTTTAACGCTAAGTTAGTTAGCCTAACTTAGCGAGTATTTCAGTGCGTAACGCTTCATAATCAGGGTTAATGTCGCTTGCTAAACAAGGTTTAGCAAGTGCGTCGCTAAGTGGTTTTGGCATATCAAGTTCAATATTTAGGATCTCTTCTACGCTTTCTTTAAACTTAGCAGGGTGAGCAGTTGCTAAAAAGATACCTGCTGCGCCGGGTGCTTTATTCTCTACAAGACCTTGGTATGCAATGGCGGTATGCGGCTCTGCAACATAACCAGTTTGTTGAATATTTTTCATCACTGCTTGCGTATTTTCTTCGCTCACGCTGGTTGAGTAAAAATTATCGTAGCTAAACCAGTTATTATCTAACATTGTTTGCACACGTGGCCAGTTATTTGGCTTGCTCACATCCATCGCATTTGAAAGCGACTCAAGTGTGGCATTTGGCGCCCAATTTTTATCAAGCATGTAACGTGGCACTGTGTCGTTTTGATTTGTAGTCGCGCTTAGCTTACCCACCGGCAAACCAATTACAACACCAATCATGGCGGCACATACATTGCCAAAGTTACCACTAGGGACCGAAATATGCGCTGTAGCACGCTTTTCTTTTGGTAGCTGAGCAATGGCTTCAAAGTAATAACATACTTGTGCCACTAGGCGGCTAATGTTGATTGAGTTAGCTGAATTAAGGCCAAGTGTAGATTTAACTTCGTCATCTAAAAACGACTTTTTAACCAGCTCTTGGCAATCATCAAAACTGCCATCAACCGCGTAACAATGAATGTTGTTCCCAAGCGTAGTAAATAACTTTTGCTGAGCAAGCGAAATTTTGCCTTTAGGGTATAGAATAACCACATCTATGTTTGGCTTGTTGTAAAATGCATGCGCTACAGCAGCGCCGGTATCGCCAGAGGTTGCCGTTAAAATCGTGACTTTTTCGCCTTGATTAAACTGTGCTAAACACTCAGCCATAAAGCGCCCGCCAAAGTCTTTAAACGCAAGCGTAGGGCCATGAAAAAGCTCTAAACAATAGTTATTGTCTTCAACCTCTACCAATTTTACGGGGAAGTTAAACGCATTTTTAACCATTTGAGCAACTGTATCAGCGGGTAATTCATCGCCAATAAGGTGCGATAAAATTTTGCTACTGCGGGTAACAAAGTCCATATCTAATAACGCATCTACATCGGCGAGTGGCGCTAAGCTTTCAGGGAAAAATACCCCCTGATTACGCCCAAGCCCTGTTTTTACCGCTTCAACAAACGACACTTTTTGAGAATTTTCTTTTAAATTATGTAATTGCATAAATGCCTATCCTATAAAACTGTTAATTGACGCGTGCCGTCGTTATCTAATTTACAAATGTGGCAAAAGCCCTGCTCATTTATATAGTTTTGCGCTAACCACTGCGCACATTTTTCGGCAGCTTCTAATGTTTTACACACTGTAAATAACGTAGGGCCTGCACCTGAAATACTGACAATTTCTGCACCAAGCGCTGGCAAATTTGCTTTCGCTTCGCTAAACCCTGTTATTAACGGTGCTCGGTACGGCTCTGCTATATCGTCTTGCATAATGCTCAATGCATCATCAAAACGCTGCGTTAATAACAAACTGCTAAATGCCGATAAACGCTGTGCAAACTCAACCCCTGCATGCATGCTTAGCTCTTTAGGTAATACCGAGCGTGCCTTTGCGGTATTAAGCGAAAACCCAGGAAACGCCGCTACGTAGTACCAGTTTTCATCAACTGGTAGAGCAATTGACTTATCAGGAATTAAATCGCCTGTAAGCTGTAAGCCCCCTAAATAACACGGGGTGATGTTGTCATAATGACGTCCGCCACTGACTATCGCTTCAAAATCAGCCATTAATTCAATCAGCTCAACTTGGCTTAAATTGGTTTGAGCAAACTTATCAAGCGCAGCAAAGGTTGCTACCACCGAGCACGCACTCGAACCTAGCCCTGAGCCAATTGGTAAGTTCTTTTTAAGCTCTAATTTTACACTTGGCATATCTGGCGCAACGTGCGCTCTAAAATGTACTAAACATTGATATGCTAGGTTTTCGCTCGCATCGCTTGGTAACTTATGCGCATATTCGCCAGAGCAAACAAACTCATCACTTGCTGCGGCGCTTACTACGGCTACATCACCTAATAAGCTGCCATCAATAGGCGCAAGCGCTGCGCCAAGTGCATCAAAGCCCACTGCAAAATTACCTATAGACGCCGGAGCATATACTTCTATCATAATGCTCTCCTAGCGCGATAACGTTTTTAATACGTCGGCAAATACGCCTGCAGCTGTTACCGCAGAGCCTGCACCGTAACCACGAATTACAAACGGGCGTGGTTGATAATATTGGCTTAAAATAGCTAATGCGTTTTCACCATCACGAATTACATTTAATGCATGCGATGAATCGACCGCTTCAATACCTACTTTACAGTGGCCTTCTTTAATTGTACCTACATAACGAAGTACCTTGCCCTCTGCTGCCGCACTTTGAATACGGTCGTTAAACTCAGCATCTAAACTTGGCAGTTTAGCCATAAATTCATCTACGCTGTCACCTTGTGCAAAACCTTGAGGCAATACTGACTCTACTTCTATATCGCTAAGCTCTAATTTCATGCCAGCTTCGCGTGCAATGATAAGCAATTTACGTGCTACATCGGTGCCCGATAGATCATCGCGTGGGTCTGGCTCTGTAAAACCGCTTTCTTTTGCTTTAATAGTTGCCTCAGAAAGTGATAAACCATCTTCTAGTGCACCAAACATGTACGACAATGAGCCTGATAAAATACCGCTAAACTCAAGTAACTCATCACCTGCACCAAATAACGACTGTAGGTTATCGATTACCGGTAAGCCTGCACCTACGTTTGTTTCGTATAAAAACTTGCGGTTATTTTTTTGTGTTGCTGCAATTAAGTCTTGGTAATAATCGTACGAGCTGGTTGTTGCTTTTTTATTAGCGGCAACCACATGGAAGCCCGCATTTAAAAAATCCACATACTGAGCCGCTAGCGCATCAGAAGACGTACAATCTACAAGCACGGGGTTTACTAAGTGATTTTGTTTTACAAACTGCTCAACTAAATTTAAGTCAAACGCTTGCTCTGATGCTGCAAGCTTTTGCTGCCAATCATCAAATGCAATACCTTCGCTGTCTAAATGCAATTGACGAGAATTAGCAACGCCATATAGGTTTAACTTAATATTACGTTTTTCAAGCCACGCTTGCTGGCGCTCTAACTGAGAAATAAGCTCTTGGCCTACTAAGCCACAGCCAAGTAAAAATACGTCAATTGAAGGGACGTGCGTAAAAAAGTTTTCATGGCATATTTTCACTGCATCGTTACACAGCTCGCCATCAATAACCGCCGAAATAGCACTTTCTGTAGAATCCTGCGCAATGGCTACAATGTTTACTTGGGCCTGTGCAAGAGAAGCAAAAAACTGTGCTGCTAAACCTTTGTGTGCGCGCATGTTATCGCCCACTAAAGTAACAATGGCAAGATTACGTTGTACTTGCACCGGCTCAATTAAGCCTGCTTGTAATTCAAGTTCAAATGCACTTTGCAAGGCCTCTAGTGCTAGCGCTAAATCGCTTTCGTGCACACAAAAGCTAATGCTAAATTCACACGATGATTGAGTAATTAATACTATCGATACGTTATCGTGCGCAAGGGCATTAAATACCTTAGAGGCCATGCCCACTTTACCTTTCATGCCAGGGCCTGACACGGTAAGCATTGCTAAGTCTTGCAAGCTAGAAAGCGCTTTTACTGGCTCATCAGATGAATAGTCGTTACCAATTAATGACCCTTGAGCATCTGGGTTATGGGTATTTTTAATTTCGCACGGTACGCCCGCTTTCGCGCACGGTAAAATGGTTTTAGGATGAAGTACTTTAGCGCCAAAGTAAGAAAGCTCCATCGCTTCTTTATAAGATAAGAAATCAACTTTAGTTGCTTTTTTGATGTAGCGCGGATCAGCACTGTACACACCATCTACGTCAGTCCAAATTTGGCACATTTCAGCATCTAAACATGCCGCTGCAATAGCTGCTGAGTAATCAGAGCCATTACGACCAAGTGTAGTAAGTTCGCCTTGCTCGTTGCTTGCTGTAAAGCCTGGCATAATGTAAATGGTGGCTGGGTTTTCTTTAAGTACGGCTTGAAAGCGTGCTTTACTCGTTACTAAGTCGGCCTCAGCATCAATGTAGCCACCAGTAGAGGCAACACAACGCGTTGCTTCAAGGTATTGTGCATTGTGCGAGCTTAATAAACTTTGCATTAGCGATACGCTAACACGCTCACCAAAACTAATTACAAAAGCACGAATTTGATCTGGGCAACACTTAATAAGCGCCACACCATCTAGCTTATTTTTAAGCTCATTAAAATCTGGCCAGTTTGTTACTTCGCCACTGCTTTTTTCTACTTCTGCTTTTAATGTCTCGCATCGGCTTAGCAAAGCTTGCCACTGCTGAGAAAAATCTTGACCTTGCTCAGCGGCACTGGCCAGCGCAACTAATGAATCAGTCATACCTCCGGGTGCAGAAAGTACCAGTAACATTTCATCTTTTAACTGTGCTTTTACCAGCAAAGCTACTTGTTGCAAACAGGCAAAGTCGGCAAGCGAAGAGCCTCCAAATTTTAAAACGCGCATTATTTATGTTCCTCATCCCATAAAACGAAAAAAGGCCTGTGTTCTTAGTGAACACAGGCCTTTAAATTTGTTGCACCGACCTATGCCACTATCCAGTAAGAATGGTGGTTGTAATAATAATGGTCAGTGCGCGATTAATTGTTTTCATAGAGCTAAGACTGCCTTAACAAAGGCTATGCTGTCAACCCCAAATTAAAAGATAAAACAGCCTTTTTGAACATGAAAAAACCTAATGAATGCCAAATTTATGCAAAACTTCACTTAAAGCCGATTTATTAATAGGTTTATTTATAAAGTCGATAGCACCAAGCTGCGCGACTTTTTGCTTCATTTGTTGTTGTATATCAGCGGAGATCACCAGTACAAAACACTCTATTTTTTCTGCCTTGATGCGCTCCAGCACTTGTACGCCGTCAACTTCTGGCATGGTTAAGTCTAAACACAAAAGATCAAATTGCTGCAAGCGTAAAAGCGCCAGCGCATCGGCCCCGTTTGCGGCTTGTTGAATGTCGGCGCTCACGCATTCATTTAAACAACGCACAACTTGTTTGCGTGCAACAGTGGAGTCATCACACACTAATATAGAAAATTTCATCATGTTAACTACTAAAATAACCTTCTAAAAATTATAAAAACGAGCCGTCCGTTGGTTTTTGCTATTCTAACACGTTCCTAAAACTCTAACACTTTGCTTGTTCGCATAATGTAATACTGTAACCTTACAATAAAACGTTAAATATTATTAATAATTGCTCTAGCTGCCTATTAAAAATCATCGTTTTTGAAATCTCAGTAGCCATTAAAATTAATTTAAATCAGTTTAGTGCACTATTATTAAAACAAAACGACTCAATAGCTGGGCTATCTCTTTAAAATATAAATTTTTTATTTATTTTTAAGGTTTTATTGACTAACTTTTAAGTTAGAAATTGCAACTTAGATATAATTACACCGGATGAGTAAATCCCATATGTTACAAAAAAGCCTTTCTAAAAAATTGTTAACTAATGTTTTATCAGTGTATTTTTTGCTTACCTTTGTGGTGACATGTGGGCAGGTGCTTGCAGAATTTGTAAATACTAAAGACTACATTCGTGATGAGCTAAGTACGCTGCAAAAAACCTTTAGCCGAAGCTTAACACGCGCAATTTGGGAACTAAACACAAAGCAAACAATTACAACCGCAGAAGGCTTACTTGCTATACCTATGGTGGAGGGCATTATAGTGCGCGACGACAGCGGTGAAATTATTTCGCAGCTGGGGCGCTCTTTGGATATACACAAACTTTATAACCAACAACTCGTACAAGAAGAAGTCATTATAGAGGACACCAAATCGGGTCTCTTTGGTTATACCTTTCCCCTAATTTTTGAATTTTCGGGGCGCGCTACTCAAGTAGGTGATGTGACCTTGTTCTCTAGCCGCGATGTGGTATTTAGCCGAATAATGGTATCTATTTACTTTTTAATTGGTAACGCCATGATCAAAACCACCTTTTTGATCATTCTGTTTTTAATGGCATTTAGAAAGCTGCTCACCGACCCTTTAAACGAGTTAACCGATCAAATAGAAAACTTAGAGCTTGATGACTTAGAAGGTCAACACATAGACATTGAGACCGAAGAGCATAACGAGCTAAACGTTATGGAGCAGTCTTTTAATAACTTAATAGATAAAGTAGTTCAATACAGAAAAGAGCTTGAGCATACCCAACGTGAGTTGATTGTTAGTAACGAAAAGCTCGACCAGCACAATATACAGCTTGAGCAAGATGTTGCCCGTAAAACGTCAAACTTAAGCCAAGCTATGATGGATTTACAACAGCAAAAGTACGAACTAGAAAAACAAAAGCTGGTACTAACCGAAGAAGTTGATTTACGCAGACACACCGAAGAAGAATTATTAACTAAACAAAAAGAGCTTGAACGCTACCTAGACGAGCTAAGCCTTGCACAAGAGCGCTTAGTAGGCACCGAAAAAATGGCTGCGCTAGGCGGATTAGTCGCCGGTATTACACACGACATAAATACACCTATTGGGATTGGTGTAACTGCTATATCGTTTTTACAAGAGCGTTTAAACACATTAGAAAATGCCTACAAAGAAAAAAAGTTATCGCCCAAAGCATTAGAAGAATTTATAAACGAAGCTAAGCAAAGCACAAGCTTGCTTACAACCAACCTTGATAGAGCCTCTGAGCTTATTGCCAGCTTTAAACAAATAGCGGTAGACCAAGCCAGTGAAGCTGTAAGAACAATTAACTTTAAAGACTATTTAAACGAAGTAATTTTATCGCTCCACCCTAAACTAAAAAAAACCAAGCACACCATAAACTTACAGTGTCCGGATGATTTAGTTCTTAACCTGCCTGCAGGGGCAATTAGCCAAATTTTTACTAACTTAATTATGAACTCAATTATTCATGGTTTTGATAATATTGCGCAGGGCAATATTAATATAAATATTAGCGCCGATGACACACTCCTTATTATTGACTACACCGATAACGGCAATGGCGTAACAAAAGAGCAATTAGCCAAATTGTTTGACCCATTTTTTACGACAAAACGCGACCAAGGCGGCAGTGGGTTAGGCACACACATAACCTTTAACTTAGTTAAGCAAACACTTAGCGGCTCAATAGAGGCAAGCAGTGAGCCTGGCAAAGGGCTTCATTACCATATTGAATTTCCTAAAAACATGCCAAAGCCATTATTTAATCAATAACGGCTTTGCTTAAAATCAGCCATTTCGAGAACCCCATTTTATTGCTATGATTGAGCAAATTTAAAAGATGGAAAAGTTACCTTATGTGGTTTAGTAACCTGATTTGTTATCGCTTTAAGCAAGATGTTTCGTACACTCAAGAAGAGTTTGAAAAAGCGTTAGAACAAGATGTATTTCGCCCTTGTGGCTCTCAAGACCTTTCTACATTTGGTTGGACAAAAGCATTTGGTAAGCATGGTGACTCGCTGGCGCATTTTTCACAAAAAAGCATTTTAGTGTGTGCCAAACGTGAAGAAAAAGTGCTGCCTGCATCTGTTGTTAATGAAATGGTTGCCGAAAAAGTAGATCAAATAGAAGCGGAAGAAAACCGCCCTGTTAAAAAGAAAGAAAAAGACGAGTTAAAAGAAAACATTTTAACTACCTTATTACCTCAAGCGTTTAAAAAATCGAGCCTACAGTTTGCTTTTATTGACCAAGAAAACGGCTGGGTTGTAGTTAACAGCGGCAGTTTTAATAAAGCAGAAGAGCTACTTGCATTGCTGCGTAAGTCTCTGGGCACATTACCGGTAGTACCTGCTTTTGCAAACTACGACCTAGATGTATTTTTAACTGATTGGTTAACTAACTTCAGCACCCCTGAAAACTTTGCTATAGGTTTTGATGCTGAGCTAGAAGAAGCCGACGACAGTGGCGCACAGGTTAAACTAAAAGGTCATGATTTATCGTGTGATGAAGTTAAATCGCACCTAGAAAATGGTAAACGCGTGACCAAACTTGCACTTGATTGGCAAGAACGCCTGAAGTTTATGCTGCAAAACGATGGCTCTATCAAGCGTTTAAGCTACTCAGAAACTTTAAAAGAAGAAAACGCCGATATTCCTAAAGAAGATATGGCGGTTAAATTAGATGCTGACTTTATTTTAGCCTCAGAAGAAATCAAGCTATTGCTTGAAGAACTGACGGCCGGTTTAGGTGATGCAGAAGATTTATAAAACGCTAAAATTATAAGCGCTATTAAAATCAAAAAAAGCACGACTTAGTCGTGCTTTTTGCTTTTACCTTTATAACTGCTAATTAACCTGAGCTGCGCATAAGAAATGGAACTAAATGCCCTTGCGGTGATCAGATCTTTCGACCAAGAAACATAAGATTACCAAGGCAAGGGCATGAATAACTTAGATGCAATTTACGTAGATGT